>CAYUNA010000385.1:0-5061 GCA_964445895.1 uncultured Saprospiraceae bacterium
AACGCGAAACTAATGAAAATTTTCAGATAAAAAGTCTTAAAAAAAGGAAAGCCCGTTGAAATTAATCAACGAGCTTTATTCGTGGTGCCTCCAGGAATTGAACCAGGGACACATGGATTTTCAGTCCATTGCTCTACCAACTGAGCTAAGGCACCAGCCTTTTCACTTTACCCCGTCGGGCGAAGCGGACGCAAAAGTAATAGCCTTTTTTAATATTTCCAAAAACTTATAAGTTTTTTTTCAAAATATTTTTAATTAACTGGATTTGAGCTATGAATTATAAATTGGGAATTGTATCAAAGTCAGTAAATATGGGCATTTGAAAAAGGTTTTTGAAAAATCAGTTTAAAAGTAGTTACTTTGTCCATTTCTAAACATTCTATAAAAAAGAGAACCCCATAAATAAAATGAACACCAAAAATCGAGAAAATCGAATCAATCCAATAATCGAATTAATCAAAATATGTCTCCAGCAAATAGATTGAGTATGCCGTTCATCATTATCGCCGTCAGTTTTTTCGGTGTGTCCCATTTTATGGATGATGGATTTTATGCGCGGTTGGCGATTCCGTTTGTTATTATTGCTGCGTTATGTTATATTTTTGCGCCGCAGATTAATTGGCGATACCATTTGAAAAAACCACCTGTGATGGATTTTGGTTTGCGGCATTTGTTGGAAACGAAGGTGGGATTTTATCAAAAAATGCATCCGTATGTCCGCAAAAAATTTCGTGAACGGGTCATGCTATTTATAGAGTCCGTAGATTTTAAGGTGCAGGTTTCTGATGAATTTCCTTCTGATATGCAAATTTGTATTGCCGCGAGTGCTGTACGATTACTGATGGGGCGGGGCGATTATCACTTTCCAAAATTCGAAAACGTCATTTTATACCCACATCCATTTCCAAGTCCGCAGTTTCCAGAACATTGGCATACTGCCGAAATATTTGAGGAAGATGGCGTTGTGATGTTTGCAGCACAGCCACTTTTGCTAGGTTTTTTGAATCCAACACAATATTATAATGTAGCCCTGCACGAGTATGCGAAGGTTTATCAATTGAGTTATCCAGAGTTAGATTATCCTAAATTGGACGAGTCGGCCTGGGCGCGATTTCAACAAATTAGTGGCTACAGCAAAGAATATATTGAGAAGGCGATTGGCTTGCCAGAGATTCCGTTATTTGCGGTGGCAACGGTTCACTTTTTTGTTTATCCTGAAAAATTAGCGGCAGCCTGGCCAGAACTTTCGGAGCAATTATCAATTATTTTTCAAACAGAAATATCCTCTCAAGAATGTTAAGTTATTTACTTCGCGTTCCTTAAACCTTCGTTAAAATCGTTTTACGATGTACGCCTTTTGCATACTTTTGTCCGATTTCCTTTAAAATAACTTGATACAAATTCACATCATCCCAAAAACTCACCCCTTCAATATCCAATATTAAAATAGGAATTTCTGACTCGTTTTTAAAATAATCAAAATAGCCATCTTGCACAGATTTCAAATATTCAGTTTTAATCTCTTGCTCCATCTCTCGGCCTCGGTGATGAATGTTTTTTTGAATGTCTTCTATCGAACGATGTAAATAAACTAATAAATCCGGCTTTGGAAAACTCGCATTTAGCGTATGAAACAATCGCTGAAACAACCGATATTCCTCGTCATTCAAGTTATTTTTAGCAAACAATAACGTTTTTATAAAATAATAATCCGAGACAGTAAATGTCTGAAATAAGTCTGGGTGTGCAAATGCTTCTTGCAGTTGCTTATGCCGTTCGGTCATAAAAAACAGCTCCACTGGAAAAGCATATCGTTCAGGATTTTCATAAAATGGCGGCAAGAATGGATTGTCTGTAAACTGCTCAAGAATCAGGCGGCTGCCAAAATCACGCTCCAGCATCTTGCACAGCGTCGTTTTGCCTGCCCCAATATTACCTTCGATGGCAATGAAATTATGTGAAAAAGTGTAGTCCAATTTTAACGGTTTACTCATGTTTTTAAAATACAAAAGTCTTGGAGACGGTTGTATTCTCCTCAATTGCCAAATAGAAAAACTTTTAACTCATCATTTGAGTCCTTCAATAGTTCCGAAACTGGCTTTTTAAAAATCGGATGCTCCCAATCTGCGGCAATTTCCTGCAAAGGAACTAAAACAAAATTTCTTTCTTGTAAAAATGGGTGAGGAACTTGTAAATTTTCTTCATTAATCACTTCATTTTCATAAAAAATCAGGTCAATATCAATTAAACGCTCTCCCCACTTTTGTAAACGTACCCGCCCCATTGTTGATTCAATGTCCTGAATATTTTTTAAAATGTCAAAAGGCGATAAGAGAGTTTCAATTTTTAGAGCTTGATTGATAAAATCTGGCTGTTCCGTTACGCCCCAAGCTGCGGTTTGATAGTATTTTGAATAGTGAATGATTCTTCCTATCTGCTTTTTTATTAAAGCGTTGGCGAGTTGCAAATTGGCGATGCGATTGCCGATATTACTGCCAGTATGCAGGATGATTTTATGTGTTTTTTTCATTGAAAACAAAGGTAAAATTAATCTGCTATTCTATGGCTGATTTTTTTTTATTCATGGTAATTACTGTGTAACAAAAGTTTCTTTGCATTTAAAACAAGAGGAGGTTGAGGATGAAAAATGATTTTGAAAAAATCGTTTTTCATCCTCAAGAAACCCACCCGTTTTGCCGCAGGCAAAACGCACTGCGATTTTCTCGCTTATAGTTATTTTTAAAATAAATCTAAAAAAACTTGTAAAAAAAGACCGATTGGTTTATTTTTGTAAAAGTATACTCAATCACCTAAGCAAAATTTAGCCAAAATGACAATTTTAGACAACATTCAAACCCTTCCAGAAATCCAAAAAGGACTTGATCAAATCGACTTAGAAATATTAGAGTTTTCTGGTCAATTTTCTGAAAAAACTTACTTCGCACCTTTCGGTGAAAAATGGTCGATGGCGGAAAATTTAGAGCATTTAATTTTAACTAATGCGGCAATGGCAAAAACCTTTAGTTATCCAAAAGAAGCGTTAATTGCGCGATTTGGCAAAGCTGAGCGACCGTCATTTTCGGGGGCAGAAATCATTGAAAAATATTTAACTGCTTTAGAAAAAACGAAAATTAAAGCACCGCCCGCCTATAGCCCACAGCCTGATACGCCACAATTTAAAACTGCACTTTTTAAAATGTGGATAGATGTCGAAAGCACTTTTCAAAACAACTTAAAAAAATGGTCAGATAAAGATTTGGATGTTTGCCGCATTCCTCATCCGGCAATGGGTAATTTGAATTTACGAGAGTTGGCATTATTTGCAATTTATCATACAAGTCATCATTTGAAGGCTATGAAAAAGATTGCTGCAGCTAATGTGTAATTTTATTTTTGAACGTTCATTTTTTTATTTTAAAAACTGATAATCAATGCTTTATGAAACAAAGTAAATCAGAGAAAACACGTCGTTTCATTATCGAAAAATCAGCAGAATTGTTTAACAAACAAGGTTTTCATGGCACGTCGATGAACGATATCATGCGGGCAACAGGATTGACAAAAGGAGGCATTTATGGTAATTTTAAGAAAGAAGGAAGTAACAAAAAAGGCGTAAAATCAGAAATTGCCCTTGCTGCATTTGAGCATGCAGTAGATAAGGTTTCCCGTAAAGTCAGAGAGCGTACAACAGTCATTGACAACTCATTAGACAAGTTAAAAGCGGTTGTTTATTTTTATAAAGAGCGAATTTTAAATCCACCTGTGGAGGGTGGTTGTCCTATCCAAAATGCGTCAGTTGAAGCGGACGACAACAACCCGATGATGCGAGATAGAGTATTGCAAGCGATTGAAGATTGGCACGGGTCAATTGTCTATACTTTAAACAAAGGAATGAAGCGCGGTGAGGTTAGAATTGATGCGAATGCTGATGAATTTGCGACACTCTTCATCGGTACTTTGGAAGGTGGAATCCTGCTGGCGCAAATTCATAAAGATGTCAAATACTTTGATGTCATGGCAAAACAACTAGTAAAAATGGTTGATGATTTACAGCCTGAACATACTTAATTTTTATAAACCAATCGGTTTTATTTAATCCGCTTTCTTAAGAGATAATAAAATAACAAACCTATGATAACTACCAAATCTTACGAAATTCTGAACTCCTCCTGGGAAGACCCGATGCCAGAACAGCCTCGAAAATATCCTGCAATTTTGGGCCTCCTTCAGTTTTTATTTGGAACGATTGGACGCATTTTTCCAAAAATAGCTGCCAAAATAGCTTATAAGTTATTCTCCACCCCGAGAGGTCGAGCTCGCCACCGTATATCTGACGAAATTTTGGAAACTGCACACCTTTTTGAATTCATGTACGGTCGCCAGATATTGAAAGGCTACGAATGGGGAAAAGGTGATAAGACCATTCTCCTTGTTCATGGTTGGGAATCTCGCGGAACAGGGTTGAGAACCTTCGTACCAAAGCTAGTGCACGCAGGCTATAGAGTTGTTGCTTTTGATGGGCCTGCACATGGCGATTCGAGTGGGAAACAAACCAATTTACCGCATTTTGCAGGAGCAGTTGCAGCAGCGATTCATCATATTGGTGAAGTTTATGGCATCATTACGCATTCGTTTGGTGGTGCAACTACGGCGTTTGCAATGGCGCATTTAGACGCTGATATTGCTATAAAAAAACTGGTATTTATTGCTGTACCATCAAAGTTGGAAAGTGCTTTAGAACTTGCAACTAAGCAGTTAAATCTCCCTCCAAACGCTAAAAGAGCTTTTGTCCGAATTCTTGAAAAAAAGCTAAATGGTGTACCTATGAAAGCAACAAATCTTGCTGTAATCGGTAAAAAAATTAATGTAGAAGATGTTTTGTTAGTCTATGACAAGAGTGACCCGATTATTAAATTTGACAATGCAGAAGCTATTTTTGAAAGCTGGGATAACGCTAATTTGTTGGCAACGGAGGGTTATGGACATTATCGAGTGATGAAAAATCCAGATGTAGTAGACCGAGTTTCCTGGTTTATAAATGGGTGATTAAGGGACGCGAAA
>CAYUNA010000386.1:0-5057 GCA_964445895.1 uncultured Saprospiraceae bacterium
TTTTCGACCTCCAATAAAAATAGTGAGCTTTGCCTACGGCAACGCGGGTGGGTGGTTTGAGGGATAAAAAGCGTTTTTGCAAACGCTTTTTATCCCTCAAACTCCCTTTGAGAAAATTTAAGGAACCTTTTTTACAAAATACTAAAATCATTCGAGACTTCCTCTACCTAAAACTTATCCATCGGCAATCCCAATGCAGGCTGTGCAGGCGGATGAATTCCCAAATTAATATAATCCCAGGTTGCCAACGCAATCATCGCCGCATTGTCCGTTGACCATTTGATTGGCGGCAGACATAATTTCGCCCCTAATTCGTCGCACAACACCTGTGTCTCTGCGCGCAACTGTGGACTCGCCGCTACTCCACCCACAATCACCAATGACGTACACGGATATTTCAACATCGCCCGTCGAGCTTTAGTTATCAAAATTTCCATCACGGATTCGACAAAAGAAGCGGCAACATCTTCAACAACTGGTGGCTCTTCCAAATGGTCTAAATACCTCGCAACGGCTGATTTTAACCCAGAAAAAGAAAACTCCAAGCTTTTTTGCAACATCGGTCGGGGGAATGGAATCGTTGGTTTACCGGTTTTTGCAGTGCGGTCAACTACGGGGCCTCCAGGATAACCCAAACCCAGCATTCGGCTGACTTTATCGTAGCACTCACCCACTGAGTCATCGCGTGTGGAAGACAATAATTCAATATCGGTGGCACTTTTCATATAAGCTAAAAAAGTATGTCCGCCCGAAACCAGCATGACCATCGCTGGATATTCTACTCGTTTTTCTCCCAAATCTGCGCTCCGCAAATGTCCTCGTAAGTGGTTAATGCCAATAACAGGCTTATTCCAGCCCATGCCTAAACCCGATGCCGTGTGCAACCCAACCAATAATGAACCGACTAAACCTGGCCCGCGTGTGACGCCGATTGCCCGAATATCTTGCGGCGCAATCCCTGACTCACTCAACGCTTTTTCGACAGCGGGAATGATAGACAAAACATGTGCCCGCCCTGCCAATTCAGGGAAGACACCACCAAATTTGGAATGAATCTCTTCTTGCGAAATGATAATCGAAGACAACACTTCACCCTCTGGCGTCACTACCGCCGCCGCTGTATCATCACAAGATGTTTCGATGCCTAAAACTAATTCTTTCATATCTTTTTTTTGGAAATCAAGAGACAGCAGTCAGGTGACTCCTTTATTCTGCTAAATAATCAAACAAATCTACTGCTGGAATTTTCCCTTCGCGCTCAATCCTCGGAGGATTTGTTCGACAATTAATAATCGTTGATGGAATAACTTCAATTGTGCCACCGTCAATGGCGAGGTCGGGAGTTCCATTTAATTCATTTAAAATCTCGGAGATAATCGTCGGTGTAGGATTACCACTTTTATTGGCACTCGTCACCAATAATGCACCTGTTTTTCGTAAAACGGCTAAAAGTTGCTCGTCGTTTGGAATCCGAATCGCTACTTCTTCCCGTCCTGCTAACCATGGTGCGCGGTCGCCATTTTTAAAACCCATAATTAAGGTCAATGCACCGGGTATAAACGGAGATTTCAATAATTTGGCTGCCGTTTCATTCACTTCTACCCCCAGCTTTTCAATGTCCTCTTTAGACGCTACCATTATCGGTAAATTTAATCTTGGTGGGCGTGATTTTAAATCATAGAGTCGCTGGGCAGCCGCTTCGTCTCCAGGTTTTACCGCCAATCCATAGACGGTATCCGTTGGAACGACGACAACTCCGCCGCCTTCCAGGCTTGTTGCTATTTCTTCAATTTTATTCATAAAAAATACTCGATTGGTCTGTGATTGGTGTCGCGATTTCTGGATAAGAAATCGCTCGACTGACAAATTGGTCACTTCTTTCAATTAAAAAACGCGACGTTGCCAATTTCAATTCGGTATCAATGACCGTTTTATTTTTATTAGAAAAATGCTCGACAATTTGTGCTCGATGAAAGCCAACCACCGCAAATTTGGGTCGGTCACCAATCATTTTTTCTAACGTTTCTGCAAAAAAACCGTATTTCGTCGCTACCAATTTTCCATCTTCATACAAACCTGCATACAGATTGTTTTTAGTAGATTTCATGGTGCAAACGACAGGAATTTGATGGGTATTCCAAATACCTTCACATATCAATTCAAAAAAATTAACACTACAAATTGGAACTTTTAACGAATACGCCAAACTGTTTGCAAAAGCTACGCCCGTGCGCACAGAACTGGTTCCCCCTGGTCCCACATTCACGATAATTTTTGAAATATCTTGCAACGTTGCGCCGATTTTTTTTAAACCAACTTGCGTCATCATCGCCACGTCGCGCGATTCTTCAAACTCCTCGATTGTTGTCGAATCGAACAATACTTCTTGTCCTTTTCCGATTATAATTCCGTAAGGTGAATAGGATGTTTCCACCCCAAGTAACAGACTCATTATTGAAATTTTTGTAAACTATTTTTAATTTTTTCAAAATCACTATCCCAACGCTCGCCGAGGTAGGAAAAAGTAATTTTTCGACTCATTTCGGCTTCCAAATATTCCAACTTTATTTTCAAATAATGTGGAAATTCATCTTCAAATTCGCCCGCCCATTCTATCATCGAAATGGATTCTGCAAAATAGGCATCCAACCCCAAATCGACAAACTCTGACAAACTCGTCAATCGATAGCCGTCAATGTGTAAGATTTTTCCTGCTGCCCAATCATAAACAGAGGCAATTGTGTAAGTTGGACTTGTTACTAACCCCTCATAACCGAGGGCTGCTGCTAAAAACTTGACAAAATGCGTCTTCCCTGCACCGAGATTTCCTTCAAAAATAACGACGTCTTCTTTTTTAAAAAGAGGCGCAATTTTCTGGGCTATTTCGGCGGTATTTTCCAGACTAGTTGATTGAATTGTAAACACCTTCATTGAATTCGTTGATTCGTTATTGGTTGACTGGTTATTAGAGCATGTCTAGTTTTTCTACTTCCTGAAAACCAAGCATTTAAGAACTTGACTTTGAATCAAATCAGTCGCTTAGCTCGCTAAACTCTTTCTTTGATTCTTCATCAAAACCCTAAATCATTGATTTTCAGGAAGTATAGAAACTAGACATGCTCTTAGTTGATTAAGTAATGCGTAGTACTCAATTGGGAGGTTCAATGAAACCACCTTTTTTGAAAGAGGCCAAAAGTAGGACAAATTTTAGAAAAAATTGTTTTTTAGAAAAAATCTGAAGATTGAAAATGATAAGTAAGTGCTTGGAGATTTAGATTTTTTCTAAAAAAAACACTTTTGAAAATTATTTTCTAAAATTTAAGTCATAAAAACGTCCGTCTGCCTACATATTCCCTACATATCAAAAAAATTCCGTTGTTTTGCATTCTACCAAAAAACTATTTCTAACGTATACCTTTTACATAGTCTTTGGTAATTCCAAGACTGAAGGCTAATTAACTAAAGACTAAATTCATGGCTGACCATTATTATAAAAAATCAGACCTACAAGATTTTTCTAAAATTACAGATTTCCAAGAGGATTTAGGTAAAAAATTCTTCGACTACTATGGGGAAGTTTTTCAGGAAGGTGCATTGACCAAGCGCGAAAAACAATTGATTGCTTTAGCGGTCGCCCACTCCGAAGCCTGCCCATACTGCATTGATGCCTATACCTCATCATGCTTACAATCGGGCTGCGATGAAGAACAAATGATGGAAGCCGTACACGTTGCCGCAGCGATAAAAAGTGGCGCAACGCTTGTCAACTCCGTCCAAATGATGAATCAGGTAAAAAAGTTAACCATGTAGTATTTAATGGTTGATTACAGTGTACTAAACATTAAACATTTATAAAATGGCTATTAAGCAAAAAAGTAAGTCGCTATCCGCACGTGGAAGTGATTTTTCAGATACGTTTTTTCAATTACAAGTATTGAATGGGCAAGAGATAGTGGATGCTAAGTTTCCAAAATTTGCGGACAAAGTCGCTAATTTAGGGTATCAACCTTTTCGTTCAACCGAGTTAGAAATTTTTCAATTAAATATTGGAAAATTATGCAATCAAACCTGCGCGCACTGTCATGTTGATGCGGGGCCAGATAAGAAACGCGAGAACATGGACAAGGCGACTTTACAAAAATGTCTAGATATTATCGCTGCAGTGCCATCTATTACGACGGTTGACATTACGGGAGGTGCGCCAGAGATGAATCCACATTTTCGTTGGTTTGTTAAAGAGGTTTCAGCATTGGGCAAACAGGTGATTGACCGCTGTAATTTGACCATTATTATGGCCAATAAGAAATACCATGATATGCCACATTTTTTAGCGAAACACAAGGTAAAAGTGGTGTCTTCTCTACCCTACTTTTCAAAATCCCGAACGGATAGCCAACGTGGTGACGGTGTTTTTGAGGATTCTATCAAAGCCTTAAAAATGTTAAACGAAGCGGGTTATGGACAAGAAGGTACAGGGCTGATTTTGGATTTGGTTTATAATCCTTCGGGGGCGTTTTTGCCGGGTAATCAAGCGGAATTGGAGGCAGAATTTAAGCGACAACTGAAACGTCGGTACGATATTGATTTCAATATGTTGTATGCGATTACCAATTTGCCGGTAAGCCGATTTTTGGACTATTTGATTGAGTCTGAAAATTACGAAGAATACATGCAAAAGCTCGTCGATGCTTACAATCCAGCAACCGTTGAAGGACTGATGTGTCGCAATACCATTTCCGTTAGTTGGGATGGATATTTGTACGATTGTGATTTTAATCAAATGTTGGACCTGAAGGTTTCGAGTCGAAAATCACAGCATTTAGATGATTTTGATATAAAAGAATTGCACGAGCGTCCGATTGTTTTGAATCAACATTGCTATGGCTGTACGGCAGGTGCAGGGTCAAGTTGTGGCGGAGAAATTTCGTAATTGCCTTACTTAAAAATCAGATAGAATTTTGTGTATTTTCTATCTTTTGTCTGCCCGCATCACCTTGGTCATTTTTTATAAGGGAGTTGGTAATAAATAACCTACCCATTATGGCGAAGTAATTTTT
>CAYUNA010000387.1:0-5045 GCA_964445895.1 uncultured Saprospiraceae bacterium
CCCAATATTAAAAAAAATCTAATTTATTTTTAACTCAGGCAACCTTTTTATCTATTCCTGCATATCAATAATTGAAGGGTCACGCACCCTCTTTGCTTTTCAAGAAACTGAAATGATATAAAACACCTTTCTAATCATCTAAAACTAAAAGTCATGATTAAAAATTTTATGCTTGCATTATTTATGCTACCTCATTTTATAAATGCACAGTCAACCTTTCTGATGCCCGAAATGGGAGAACAAGTTATCGAGGCCTGTAACGGAACACTTTATGATGCAGGTGGCGAGGCGGGCGATTATACGACGGATAACCAAGGATTCACTTTAATTCAAGCAGCAGATGGTGATTTTTTGGAATTAACCTTCACCCAATTTGACCTCGAAGATAACTTCGATTTTTTAGTGATTTTTACGGGTTCACAACTTGACCCACAGGTGATTGGACAATTTAGTGGCTCAACTTTGCCCAATAACGGAAATCCGATTTTGGTCAATAGCAATGAAGTTGGGATTTTTTTTAGCAGTGACTTTACAATTAACGGAGCGGGTTTCGCGATGGATTTCAACTGTACAGAATTTACAGACCCGCCAAGTGCAAGTGCAAGTTTTCCAGCATTTACTTGCCAGGGTGGCGTGCAATTTTCTGATATATCTACGGGATTCCCAAATAGCTGGAACTGGGATTTTGGTGATGGAAATACTTCTACTGAACAAAACCCACTGCATACTTACACCACGCCAGGCATCTATACGATTAGCTTGACTGCTTGTAACGATAATGGTTGCGACACATTCACCGCTACGGATGCGTTGGAGTTCAATACAGATGATTTTGACTGTACCAATGGCGTAGTAATGGAACAGTTTGGGTCTATCACAACGAATCTTTGTAATGGTATATTTTTCGACCCGGGTGGTTCGGAAGGTGATTATCCAGAAGGCAGTTATTCAGAATTATTGATTGCGCCACCGAGTTCATCAGGTATTACTTTGACGTTTTCAGAATTTAATTTAGGAAATCTGGCAACCAATCACGACCAACTGATGATTACTAACCCAGCTACGGGCGAACAATTGGACGTTTTTACTGGTGATGATTTACCCAATGCAGGGCAGCCAATTACTTACGATGTTTCCCCAATTTCTGTTTATTTCTACGCCGACCATTATGATAATTTTTCGGGCTTTTCAGTACTATGGCAAGCAAATGGTTCAAGCGAACCGCCTGTAGCAATTATTGGTGTTGATAATTTGAGTGTGCCATTGAATACACCCGTCAATTTTACCGACAACAGCGAAAATAGTCCAGGAATTTGGAACTGGAATTTTGGTGATGGTAATACTTCTGCGGAACAGAATCCAACTAATATTTTTACACAATCCGGCACTTACGAAATCACTTTAAATGTCAGCAATTGCGCAGGTTCTGACGATGCAGAAACAGTCATCATCACCGTCCAGGAAGCACCAGAAATTACGGTAAATCCAACTTCTTTTGAGGTTACATTAGATGCTGGAACGACACTGACTGATAATCTAAATCTTTGTAACATCGGCGCTGGTGACCTAAACTTATCTATTCAATCGACGAATAGTGGCGGTGGTTTTGGTTATAATTTTGGCTTCACTACGAATGAAAATGGAGCAGATTTTAGCTGGCAACTATTGGATATTGATTTAAATATTATTCAGCAGAGTCAAGAGGTTTTTGAGCCATTTCAAACCTATGACCTCAGTTTCTCAGGCTTGGACGGCGATTCAGAATATGTTCTTTTCCTAAATTCACCGGAAGGGGTGCAAGCAATAGAATTATTTTATGTGTTAGACCCAATGACGGGTGAAATTGTGTTTGAACAAATGCTGCCGACTGGTCCACAAAGTTATTATACCATTGGTTTTCCGGCTATAGGTAGTTTCAGTGAATGGCTGTCAACAACGACCTCTCCGACTCTGATTTCTGCGGATAATTGTGAAGATTATACCGTAACATTTGACGCGACGGATTTGAATGGCGGTGTTTATAATGGGGAAATTACAATCGCAACCAATGACCCTAACAATCCATTTATTACCATTCCAATAACAATGACGGTAGTTGGTACGCCAGAAATCGAGGTTACGACCAATAATTTAGATTTTGGAGACATCCAAGTTGGCGGTAATTCGACACTTTCATTTACCATTACCAATGACGGAACAGATGTTTTGAATTTAAATAATGTAGCCAGTTCTCAAACAGTTTTTGACCTAAATACAGCGGCTGATTTCAACTTAGATCCAGGTGAAAGTCGTACCGTAGATGTGACTTTTACGCCCGATGATATTACGAGTTATTCCGAAACCATTTCGATTGGCAATAATGTGGGCGCGGACATAGAGGTTGTCCTTACGGGGAATGGTATCGCTGCTCCATTTTTGACGATTGACCCAACGGAATTTGTTTTGGAAATGATTGCTGGACAGGACACTGTTTTAAATGTAAATATCGGTAATATCGGAGCGGCTGATTTGACTTTTGACATTCAAGAAGCCTCCAATGCTTCGGGCTTTCTGTTCACCTTTACGACAGATTTCTGGGGTAGTGAATTTTCCTGGAATGTGACCAACAGTTCAGGACAAGTTGTACAAAATTCAGCATTTGGTAGCTATGAAAGCAATACCACTTACACAGAGGAGATTACAGGGCTTTCTACCAATGAAACTTACACACTTAACATGTTTGATTCCTTTGGTGACGGAGCATTGAGTGCATACTCGATTACCAATTTAGGTACAGGACAATTGATTGACGAAGGTGATTTTACAGCTCCAAATAATCCTTTTGAGTTGTCCGTTTCATTAGGCATTCCAACTGAATCTTTTGTCGAAACTACACCAAATACGGGTGTTGTGGGTATTGACGGGAATCAAATTTTGGACATTTATTTGGATACGGAAGGATTGGCGACAGGTACTTATGAAGTCGTTGTAACGGTGTTGACCAACGACCCATTGCAGCCGACTGCCGATGTAACGATTACGCTTTTTGTGATTGCACCTGTGGTTACTGATTTTAGTGCAAGTCCTACTTTTGTTTGTGGCAACATTCCTGTACAATTTATGGATGAAACGGAAAATGTAGCGACCAGTTGGACTTGGGATTTTGGTGACGGAACGACTGCGACAACGCAAAATCCAACCCACACTTATACCGAAAATGGTAGCTATACCGTTTCGCTAATTGCCTGTAATTCTTTAGGCTGTGAGACTGAAGTCAAAACCAATTATATTACTGTCGAAACGGACTGCTATACCCAAAATATTCCACCAGAACACCTGACCGAAACCATCACCGTCTGTGAAGGAAATGTCTATGACTCAGGCGGACCAAACGGCGACTATTTAGAAGGCAACAACGGTACTTTGATTATAGCACCTCCTGGCGCGACCTCTTTGACCATTACTTTTTCAGAATTTAATTATGAAGAACACGCCGATTATCTCTACGTTTACGACGGGCAACCATTCACGGGAACGTTATTGGCATCTGCTACGGGCAATGAGTTGGCGGGCGTGACGCTGACTTCGACAACGGGCGTATTGACCCTTATAGAATCAACTGGACATTTCGTGCAATTAAGCGGATTTGTGGCTACGTTTAGCTGTGACGCAGAACCTATTTTACCTGTTGCAGACTTCAGCTTTATCGGTGATACATCCTGTGTTAATGAACCCTATTTATTCTTTGACGAAAGCAATTTTGGTGCGAATAATTGGACATGGGACTTTGGTGATGGTAGTACTTCGACTTTACAAAACCCAGTTCACAACTATACGTTATCTGGCGTTTATCAAGTCTCGCTTACGGCTTGCAATGATGATGAATGTGATACTTATATTGAAGAATTAGAGGTAGAAGTCGATAAATTTTGTTTCCAGGATTCTATTATCGCTAACAGCGTTACCTACATTAATAACTGCTTCGGAACACTCTATGATTCGGGTGGAAGTGATGGCAATTATTTAGACAATTCGCAGGGTATTTTCACGATTTTAAGTGATAGCGGCTCGATAGAATTGACTTTTACGGTATTTGATTATGACTTGTCTGATTTGATATTTATCTATGATGGAAGTGATTTGAACTCGCCGATTTTAGGGGTTTTTAGTGGGACTGATTTACCACCAGTACTTAACTCAACAGGACCGGCTGTTACTATTGTAGAATTTTCGAATGGTGAAAATAATTCCACTGGTTTTGCGCTTGATTATCTATGTTCAAATGCGCTTTCTACCCAACCATTGTTAATGGTTTTCAATGAAACGCCTTGTGATGGACAATGGAATTTTGCGGTAGCAGAAGATTGGGAATTTGATAGCTACAATTGGAATTTTGGTGACGGAACAACGTCCACCGAAGCCAATCCCGTCCACGAGTTTCCTCATGCTGGCAGTTACGAAATCACCTTAACTGCCTGTCTACAAGGCAATTGTGAAACAAGAAGTGCCAATATTTACAGCAATAAGTTGATTCCAGAAATCGACGCGCCTGCCATGGCTGTCGTTAATCAGGAAATTCAACTACATGGTTTGACTGAAGCGGCAACGCATTGGGAATGGGATTTGGGCAATGGTGAAACAGCTGACCACAATACCCCAACAACCGTGTACACGGAAGCTGGAATGTATGAGGTGCATGTACATTTAACCAATATCAATGTCCACGAATCTTGTACCGCAACACACACGCATACGCTAAACGTCGTCGAGGAGGGCACAACAGCAACTACCGAAGAACTGCGACAAAACATCCGCGTTTTTCCAAATCCAATGACGGATAATTTAACGATTGATTTTGTCGAAAACGTGAGTCAATCTGTTGAACTTCGCTTGCGTGCCATTGATGGAAAAATTGTATTCGAGCAACCTTACGAAAATACGATTGATGTGAGTGATTTACCCGCAGGTTCTTACTTTTTAGAAGTGCTGATTGAAGGGGAAGTACCGCAACAATTTAAAGTGATGAAGCAGTAGATGTTTTAGAGCATGTTTAAATTTTCTCAAAG
>CAYUNA010000388.1:0-5036 GCA_964445895.1 uncultured Saprospiraceae bacterium
TAAGAGGAAAATTAAATTCTAAAGACGTAGCAAAAGCCATATTTTTTCAAGAAAAAATATGGCTTTTGCTACGTCTAAAAAAAATATTTCGGGGTGCGTCCGCCAGATAACCTTTTGATACATCCCCAAGTGAGTTTTTTGAAGTTCGAAAATCTCAAGATTTTCTCGCTTTTCACATTAAAAAAACTTATATTATACTGTGCTAATCTGCTATTTTTTATCTTCATAAAAATACCGCCAAAAACGATATTTATCATCATTGAGTTCTGTTTCAAAAACACTTGATTTCTTTTTAAAATTTGAACTCAACAACAAACTATATGGCTTCAACACATCAATATGGTAAAAAATCACCCGCATCGACGCTAACAAAGGTAAAGCTAAAATCAACCCAATCATCCCCCAAATCATGCCGCCAATCAGTAAACCAATGATAGCAAATAAAGAATTAATTTTAACGCTACCACCAACAACTCTTGGTGTAATAAAATTCCCTTCAATCGTTTGTACCACACCAAAAAGTACCATAACCATAATTGGTTTGTAAATATCATCAGATATAGAAAAAATATATAGAACAGGCAATAAACCACCAATAACTGTCCCAATGTAAGGAATAATGGTTAGCAACCCTGCTAAGAAACCCCAAAAAAAGGCGAACGGAACACCTAAAAGAAGCAGTCCAATACTATTGACAAATCCAATAATTAGCACAACGGTTCCTACACCAAAGAAATACCGTTTGGCAACTACTTGAATCCCCTTAATAATCGCATTTAAGCGGCGGTGTGTATCCTCTGGAAACTGCTGATAAAAAAATCGTTTAAACGCCTCGCCGTAATAAATAAAGAAAAATATATAAATAACCACCAACAAAGCATTTGCCATAAAATTAACAGACGCGGTAAGTCCCTGCGCAATATAAGGTAACGGCTGACCGATTGCATCATCTATTCGATCTTCGATTCTTATATCTGATTTCGCTTCTAAAAAAGGTAAAAACTCGCTAAAACTATCAAAAATACCTGACATCGATATTTCTATTCTCTCCGTCATCAATGAAAAATCTTCGGCTACAATTGACATCTGAGACCAGAAAAAATAAACCAATATAATTAATGGAAAAATAATAACCGTCAAGGAAACCCCAATAGCTAATGGTAATGGAGTACGCAGTTTTTTACAAAATTTATCAGCAATGGGATAAAGTAAAAATGAAAAAAATATAGCGACTACAATTGGTGCAACTAACGGCTGCAAAATGATTAAGGCGTAAAAAAAGCCAGCCACGACAAGCATCCAGCCAAGTAATTTACGCGAGTCCAATTGTTTTTCGCTCATTTGGAAATGGTAATTTATTGTTTTTCGCAGATTTCTTTTATCAATAGTCTTTAGGCATAAGGTTAAGTAAGATTTAAAAAGCCGAAATTTTGCCCTATTCTCCTCATCAAAAGATTTAACCTGTTGACAATGCGGAATGTTCAAGCAAGCGTTGGTTTTCTAAGTACATGACACTATTTATATACTTATTTTAAATCCTCATAAAATCCTCTTGCAAAACTCGCCGCAATTTCTCAATCAAAAAATCCACATTTGCTTTATCAAACGCCAACGGTGGCTTAATTTTGATTACATTATGTAGCGGGCCGTCCGTACTCATCAGTACGCCCAGTGTTCGCATTCGATTGATTAAATAAGTGGCTTGGTCAGCAGCTGGTTCGAGCGTTTTTAAGTCTTTCACCAATTCAAAACCCAGAAAAAGTCCCTTACCTCGAACATCGCCGATAATCGGAAAATCTTTCTGTAATTTTTTCAATGCGTTCATTAAATAATTCCCAACAGTCAAAGCGTGTTTTTGCAAATTATTATCTTGTACAATTTTCAATACCTCATGCCCAATCGCACAAGATGCCGGATTGCCGCCAAAGGTCGAAAAATACTCCATGCCATTCGCAAATGCATCTGCTACCGCCCGCGTACAAACGACTGCCCCCAACGGATGCCCGTTGCCAATCGGCTTGCCCAACGTCACAATATCCGGCACAACACCCTGCAACTGAAAACCCCAAAATGCCTCCCCTACCCGACCAAATCCAACTTGTACTTCGTCCGAAATACACAATCCGCCTGCTTCTCTGACATGCTGATACGCACTTTTCAAATAGCCCTCTGGCAGAACAATCTGACCACCACAACTCAAAATCGGCTCGGCAATAAAACCTGCAATCCCTCGATTTTTGACCTTTAATGCTTCAATTTTTGTTTGCAAATGTGTCGCGTATTTTTCACCAATCTTCGGTTCTCCTTTTCGATACAAACCCCGATAATCATCTGGAATCGGCATGACATGCGTCTGTGGTGGCGCGCCCTGTCCTCCTTTGCCATCAAACTTATAGGAACTAACTTCCACACACGCATTCGTGTTGCCATGATAACCGACTTCAATGGCAAGCATATCTGTTTCTCCCGTGTAGGTCTTTGCCATACGAAGGGCAAGTTCATTGGCTTCGCTACCCGAATTGACGAAGCTAACGACCGATAATTCTGGTGGAAATGTCGCTAATAAATCTTCGGCGTAAGCAATTATTTTAGGATGCAAATAACGAGTATTGGTATTTAGCAAGTCCATTTGTCGTCGCGCAGCACGATTTACCCGCGGATGCTGATGCCCAACATGCGGCACATTATTGACAGTATCCAGATAACGTCGCCCTGTTTCATCATATAAATATTGACGGACGCCACGGACTATTTTTAACGGTTTTTGGTAGGAAATACTTAGATTTTTTGGAAGATTTTTAGCACGTTTTTCCAAAATATCGCTTTTAGAAATAGCTGGCTTTTCTTCTAAAATATTATTTAAACCTGGAAATAAATGAATCGGGTTAGGACAAATACTTAACCAAATATCGCGGTCGTGCGGGTAAGCAACGCCAGCAAAATCAGTTGTCCAATTCAACATATCCAGTATGATTTGAAAATGAAGATGTGGTGGCCAATTGCCATTTTCGGGCGGTGCGCCGATGGTCGCAATTTGTTGTCCTTGCTCGATTTTTTGACCAACTTTTAAATCATGCAAACTCGCTAAACTTAGATGACCATATAAGGTATAAAAAGTTAAATCTGGCGTTGGAGAGTGTTCTAAAATAATCGTTGGTCCGTAATCTCGGTCGTTGTCATTATTTTTAAAACTAAAAATAGTCCCTGCTATTGGTGCAAAAACGGGCGTTTCGGCAGCTGTCCAAACATCCAAACCAAGATGCACCGTGCGCCACTGCGGCCCATTGTTGCCTTCGACCAAATACGAATCGGTCGTGTAAATTGGTCGCACTTCACCATAACCACCCAGACCAACTGTCGCGTTATTTTCAGCAAGCAACTGGTTTATTTTTTGATTAAAAAGGGCATCATTTTCAAAATTTTCATAATGACCTAAATCCAAACTACCAACACTGAGGTCGAGTTGTAGCGCGTCTTTCAACGAAAATTGAACAACTCGTGAAAATGTTTGACCACTATTTTTAATCCAATTTTTAAAGACATCATATTTCAAGCAAGGTGTCCAACCGCAAGATGCTCTGAAACTAAAATGAGCAAAATCGGGCGAAATATTTCGCATTTTTTTCAATAAATCCCACGCGGGTTGTGCGCTGATTTGCAGATATTCATTTTCGGGTTCTTGCTTTTTGGCAATACTGGAATGTGTGACGGAAATCAACAACCGTGCAGCAATCAATGAAAATAAAACTTCAACTTCATCAGCATCTAATGCAAAATGATTGTGGCAGCCTTCAACTATTTTTTGCGCCGTAGCGATTGGGTCAGGCTGGTTCATCATCGCGTAGGTACAGGCGATTGCCAACTCATTAATCGTATAAGAATAATTGACGTCACCAAAGTCAATGACGCTCTTAACCATTGGATTTTCCGCATTTTCGGAGACTAAAACATTATAATCGTTGAGGTCGCCGTGAATGATGCTTTTGCGCAGACTGTCTTTTTTAGGCGCTACTGTTTTTTCAAAAAGAGATAAGAAATACTCGACAATTTCACGCTGCTCTTTCGTTTCAAAATCAGCTAAATGTCCTTGAATCCAAGGTAATTCCGCTGAATTCCATTTAAAAAATTGATGTGCCACAGGGTGCTCAAACCCTTGTAATGCTTGCATCATCGTCCCGCAGGCATTACCTAGATTTTGCCATAAAAAATCATTGTGTGGATTCACTTTTGCCCACAACCGACCGGGTAGCCAAGTCATCAGGCGCATCGTCCGAACTTGCCCATTTTCGTCGGTCACTTGTTCGATTAGCTTACCTGACTGAGTCGGTATTTGACGAGGTAAAACAAGGTTTATTTCTTGCTTTTCGAGATATTGAAAAAGAGCAGTTTGCAAGTTTAAATTAATCAAATCAACATCAGGACGACTAATTTTCAAAATCGCTTCTTCTCCTTTTGCTGTTTTGATGTAAAAATTAAAATCACTATCTCCGGGCAATTTTTTCGCCGTTCCCACTAATCCGTAATGGTTTTTAGCGTAGGTTTGTGCCTGAATTTCAGAAATAGCTATTTTTTGATAATTCGAGTTTGACATTCGTAATTTTTTTTGACACAAATTACAGGAATATTTAGCCAAAAAACTCTATTTTTAAACAAAAAAAAGAATTCGATGATTTTATACAATGTAACCATTAAAGTTGACCACCACGTCGTCACCGAATGGGTGAGGTGGATGAAAGTTGTTCACATTCCTGATGTGATGAAAACAGGTATTTTTTCGGAACATAAGTTTTGTCGCTTACTTACGGTCGATGAAACGGAAGGCATTACTTACGCAGTTCAATATTTTTGTAAGGATGTGCCGGCGTATGAAAAGTACCAAAATGAATTCGCGGCAAAACTACAAGCGGAACATCAAAAACGGTACGAAGGAAAATTTGTGGCGTTTCGGACGTTGATGCAAGTTATTTCTTAGTTTTGCCAATAATTTAGGAACGCGAAGTAAATAACTTAACATTCTTGAGAGGATATTTTGCTCT
>CAYUNA010000389.1:0-5035 GCA_964445895.1 uncultured Saprospiraceae bacterium
TTATTTTATTCTAAATTTTTATTTTTTCCCAAAAAGAATTCACAAAGTACGCTTTTTTATCGAAGAAATTTTCTGTCAATTCAAAACCCGTTTCTTTCGCTAACATTTCAATTCCTTGCAAGTCAAATTTCCGAGACATCTCCACATACATCGCCTCCCAAGCTTGAAATTGAAACGTTTGTTCTAAAGCAGCAAAACTAACCTCTTGGTCTTGTTTGCTGACAATAAAACTTTTTGTCTCGCCTGTTACAGGGTCATAATTTTCCCAATGTTGAAACTGGTTAACTTTAAAATCTGCCCCCAACTCGCGATTCATTCTGTCCAATAAATTCAAATTAAAATCACTCGTAATTCCTGCCGCGTCATTGTACGCATCCAAAATAGTTTGTGGATTTTTTTTCAAATCAAAGCCAATAATCATTGCATCACCTGCTGCCAAAATCTCGCTTACTTTTTGAATAAAACCTTGTGCTTGGTCTTCTGAAAAATTACCAATATTTGACCCCATAAATAACACCACTTTCTTACGTCCATTATTTTTAGGCAATTTTTCTAAGGCTTTAAAATAATCACCTTGTAGTGGCAACATGGTTAAATGAGGCAACTCGTCAGCTAAATTAGACGTTAATTCCTCCAAAATATGCGCTGAAATATCAATCGGTAAATACCTGAAATCTACTCCTTTTTCAACAAAATTTCGAAGCAAAACCTTTGTCTTGTAACCATCACCGGCTCCCATTTCTATCAAGTCAAATGGTTGTTCGCCAATAGCTTTCAAAATATCATTTTGGTGAATTTGTAGTACTTCCAACTCACTACGAGTAAGATAGTATTCGGGCATCGCCATGATTTTCTGAAAAATTTTATCCCCTTTTTTATCATAAAAATACTTAGAGGACAACCGCTTCGGATTTTGCGATAAACCAGTTAAAACGTCTTCCGCAAATTGCGTGTTTTTAGTCTTTGCGACCATGTCTTTTTATTTTAAATATGATTACTTTGCTAAGCGAAAACCGGTAAATTGCCACCGCATATCTGTTGGAAAAAAGTTGCGATAAGTCATTCGGATATGTGATTTTGGTGTTGCACATGACCCTCCTCTCAAAACCATTTGATTGCACATGAACTTTCCATTATATTCCCCTAAAGCCCCTTTGAATCGTGGATAATTCGGATACGCCAAATATGCACTTCCTGTCCATTCCCAAGTATTGCCCAGCATCTGATAGTCTTGCGTTGACTGCTGCGCAACGGGATGAAAATTCTGCGTTTCTAAAAAAATACCGTCTTTAGGAATGTCAGCATACCACTTTTTACAGGCGACTTCCCACTCAAATTCTGTTGGCAAACGCATCCCTTTCCACTGTGCAAATGCGTCGGCTTCAAAGTAGCTGATGTGCGTCGCAGGTTCGTTTAAGTTAACTTTTTCCAAACCACGCATCGTGTATTGATACCATTCGCCACCTTTTTGATACCAATATAATGGTGCTTTAGTATCGAGGTTTTTCGCCCATTCCCAACCTTCACTTAACCAATATTCATAGTTTTCGTAGCCGCCATTTTGCATGAATTCTAAAAACTCACCATTGGTAATCAAGCGGTCAGCTATTTCAAAATCATGTAAAAAAACTTTGTGCACACTCATCTCATTGTCCCAGCAAAAATCTTCACCATCATACCCTATTTCATAAATGCCTTCCGAAATAGCAACAAAATTCAGAGGTGCAACTGCCGTTTTATCAGGTATGTCATGAGCTTCATTTTTATAATTTGGAAACAATGGATTGTTACCCAAAATATATTTTATATCCGTCACCAACAGTTCTTGATGCTGCTGTTCATGCTGTAAACCCACCTCTATCAAGTGCGCTAAGTCTTCTGGAATTTCCGTTTCAAAACTATTTAAAAATTCGCTCATCGCAGCATCTACATGACGACGATATGCCAAAACGGTTTCTGTCGTTGGTCGCGTCATATTTCCCCGATTACTTCGCAAAATTCGCTCACCTTGACTTTCATAATAACTGTTAAAAAAGTAGTTTAATTTTTGATTGAAAGCCTGATAGTCTGGCAAATTTTCTACCAAAATAAAGTTTTCAAAAAACCAAGTCACATGCCCTAAGTGCCATTTTGGAGGACTCACATCAGGCGTCGGCTGTACCGCGTAATCCTCAGCTTCGAGGGGAGAACAAATTTTTACACTCGTATTTCGAACTTGCTGAAAACGCAGTGCCAAGCGTTGAGCATTTGTTTGTTTATGAGCAAAAGCAATCATTTCTTATTTTTGATTTTTAAAATTTAACCAGTATTAGAACGAATTAAAAAAAAATTGGTTCGATTGGGAATAATAAAATGAAACGATAAGTCATAACTCAGACCGTTTGACTATCAAAAGAAAAAAGTAATTTTCTAAATTAAAATTAGACCCGCTCTAACTTCTCTAATAATTATTTAAAAATCCATACCCATATTCGACCATCTTTTGCTTATCTTTGTTTTCCTTTTAAAAAGGAGGCTTATGAATACAGAAAAAGAAGATATTTTAATCAAGGAAGTCAAGGATATTTTTTCTAAACATTTGGAAGAGAATGGTTTTAGAAAAACGCCGGAGCGGTATGCGATTTTGGAAGAAATCTACCGACGAAGCGATCATTTTGATGCAGAGGCATTGTATATTCACATGAAAAATCAGAACTACCGAGTAAGTCGTGCGACGGTTTACAATACACTGGAATTGTTGGTAAGTTGTGATTTGGTTAAAAAACATCAATTTGGTAAAAATTTGGCGCAGTACGAAAAATCACATGGTTATAAGCAACATGACCACTTAATCTGTCAGGATTGTGGTGATGTCATCGAATTTTGTGACCCGCGTATTCAGCAGATTAAAAACATGATGGGCGATTTGTTGAAATTTGAAGTAACGGGGCATTCGCTAAATTTGTATGGAAGCTGCAACGGTGCATGTCCGCGAACAGCTGCAAAGCATTAGGAATGGAAAATAAGAATCATTTTTATGAAAAAGATGGCGTGCAAGTCTTGGTTGCTCGTAATTTTTTGTACGAAATTGAAAATAAAGAAATTTTAGCGTCTGCAATTTCTCGAATAGAGAAAGGTTTTACTAATTTTGTGGTCGATTTTTCGGATATGCCTTATATGAATAGTGTTGGGCTGAGCTTTATTATCAATCTAATGCTAAAATTGAAGGAAGTCAACGGAAAATTGATTTTGGTGAATGTGAACAAAACGATTGTCAAATTGATGATAATCACTAAAGTTCACGCGATGTTTACCCTAAAAGATTCCATAGAACAAGCGATAAATTTTATTTTAAATAATAAATGATAAAAACTTTAATTTAAACATATTTTAAAAACTAAAAACCTAATAGATGCTCTTCATCTATTAGGTTTTTATAATTTTATATGGAGGAGTCAAGAGTCAGAAGTCAGGGAGCAGAAATTACAAGTTATTGCGATTTTGTGCCTCCTAACTCCTGACTCTTGTTCCCTCTTTCAAACCAACAACAATGGCAATAGACGTAATTTTAGGACTGCAATGGGGCGATGAAGGAAAAGGAAAAATCGTGGACGTTTTGGCAAAAGATTATGACATGGTCGCGCGCTTTCAGGGTGGTCCGAATGCTGGTCATACTTTAAAATTTGATGGCAAAAAATTCGTACTCCATACGATTCCTTCAGGTATCTTTCGGGAAAATTTATTGAATTTGATTGGTAATGGTGTCGTTATTGACCCGATTACGTTGGAACGCGAAATCAAAAATCTGGAAGATGCGGGTGTTGATTATGCTGACCGTTTGTTGGTATCACGAAAAGCTCATTTGATTTTGCCAACTCACCGTCTATTAGATGCAGGGGCCGAAGCAGCAAAAGGAAAAGAAAAGATTGGGTCAACTTTGCGAGGAATTGGGCCGACGTATATGGATAAGACGGGACGAAACGGATTGCGAGTAGGTGATATTTCTTTGCCTGATTTTGAAAAGAGATACACTGCTTTAAAAAATAAACATTTAGAATTAGTAAAAATCTATCCAGAAATTGATTTTGACTTAGCAGCAGAAGAGAAAAAATGGATGGATAGTTTGGCTAAGTTGCGATCATTACAGCATGTCGATGGTGAATATTACATCAATCAAGCATTGAAGGATGGTAAAAAAATCTTAGCAGAAGGTGCGCAAGGTTCGATGTTGGATATTGATTTTGGGACTTATCCATTTGTGACTTCATCCAATACAATTACAGCAGGAGTCTGTATCGGTTTAGGGGTTGCACCAAGCACGATTGGTGAAGTTATTGGTATTACAAAGGCATACTGTACCCGTGTTGGTTCCGGTCCGTTTCCTACAGAGTTGCATGGTGAAACAGGTGAGTTTTTAAGAAAAGAAGGCGCTGAATTTGGAGCAACTACGGGGCGCCCACGCCGCTGTGGTTGGATTGATTTGCCGCAATTGCGCTACACAATCATGTTGAATGGCGTAACACAATTGGTTGTTACGAAAATTGATGTGTTGAACGAGTTCGATAAAATCGAAGCAACGACACACTATGATATAAATGGTAAAAAATCAAGTCAACTGCCATACGATTTGGTAGGTACAGATATTAAACCAGTTAATAAATCTTTTACTGGCTGGCAAAAATCATTGGAAAGTGCTACTGAATATGAAGATTTACCAAAAACAGCGCAGGATTTTGTAGTAGCGCTGGAAGAAAATTTGGAAACACCAGTCACCATGATTTCAACTGGACCAGAACGTAGCAAATTAATTTATCGAAACGTAGAAACAGTGGCGTAACCGTTCTGGTATTCAGTATTTGAATATTGTATAAAGGCGTTTCTTTTTTTAGGCTACCGTACCCATACAGATGGGCATTTAACCATGTTATCAAGAGGGGCGTCACGCTGTGACTACAATTTGCCCAACTGTATAGTCAGGAGGAGTTTGAGGGGTAAAAAGCGTTTGCAAAAACGTTTTTTATCCCTCAATAATCTTACCCGCGTTGCCGCAGGCAAC
>CAYUNA010000390.1:0-5029 GCA_964445895.1 uncultured Saprospiraceae bacterium
TTTTTTTTTGAAAAAATATTTCCTTCACGATTTTCTTTATAATCATTGATAAAGTACCAATAATACTGGCATTTTTCCTTCCCTAAGTCCACCTTTTTTAATATTCAAAATAAAAATTTATTTAAAACTATTTGTTTTATTAAAACATTTAGTTTTAATTTGCATTGCCTTAGCATACTTGTTGAAACTTATTTTACACAATTCACGCACACACACATTTCCTAAAATCCTTTTGAAAAAAGGGAAAACAATTTAACTATGAAAAAGAAAATTTTAAAATTCAGAGGGGACTGTCTAACTTGGACGATTACTAAAAAGACACAATTAACAACATTTTTAAAACAGTATGGCTGGAGGCTGGCATTAGCGATATTTTTTGGTACACTATTGTATCAAAAAGATGTGCAAGTGCAAATCGGGATGGACAACACATCATTTGCGACAATGGCGGCTATGGCTGTACCACGACCCGTTGCAGCGACGGAAAAAATTACTTATGCTGAAGCTAATCTTGTGCCACCTATTGCTCAAACAGCGGTTGTTAAAGAAACAACGGTGCCTACCACAACCAATGTCAGCAAAGGGTTTTGGTCAAAAAATGCAACGGCAACAAAGCCGAAAGTAATGAAGAAAGCCGCACCTAAAGCAGTAAAAACCAAATGGAAAGATGACGGCACGCTCGCCAATACCTATTCCAATTTGACTTATACAAATCCACAGTTTGCGACTAAAAATACGAAGAAAGCAGTTGGTAAAAAACGCCAAAAACAACTCGCTTACATCAAACGATTTGTGAAAATAGCACAGACGGAAATGGAAAAATACGGTATTCCAGCAAGTATCACATTGGCTCAGGGTTTATTGGAAAGTAACGTTGGCGAAAGCCGCCTTTCCACTCGGAATAACAATCATTTTGGTATGAAATGCTTTTCCAAATCCTGCGGCAAAGGACATTGTAGTAACTTCACGGATGATTCTCACAAAGATTTCTTTAGAAAATATGATTCGGCTTGGGAAAGCTATCGCGCCCACAGTAAAATGCTTGGCGGAAAACGCTATCGAAGTTTGAAAAAATTAGGTAAAAAAGATTATAAAAATTGGGCAAAAGGTTTAAAAAAAGCGGGATACGCTACGGATAAGCGGTATGCAGAAAAGCTGATTAATTTGATAGAAACGCTGGAGCTTTATCAGTATGATGATTGACTTGATTAACTCGATTATTTCGATTGTCTCGATTAAGTCACAATCGAAATAATCAAGAAAATCGAAATAATCGAGTTAATCGCACTATTTTTGCGGCATGAAAAGACAAATTGATAAAAAATCATTGATTTTTGGGCGACACCCGGTATTGGACGCGATTAAGTCGGGCACGCCGTTTGATAAATTGATGTTGCAAAAAGGGACGCGGGGAGAATTGGAAAAGGAGCTTCGACATTTGAGCAAAAAGCACAACATTCCATTACAATATGTGCCTAAAGAACGATTGGCGAGTATTACATCGGGTAATCATCAGGGGATTTTGGGATTTTTATCATTGATAAACTACTACAAAATCGAGGATGTGTTGCCGATGATTTATGAGAAATCGGAGACGCCGTTAATTTTAGTGTTGGATGGCGTGACGGATGTGCGAAATTTTGGGGCAATTGCTCGTTCAGCAGAAGTCTGTGGCGCACATGCGATTGTCATACCACAAAAAGGGGCAGCTCAGGTCAATGCTGATGCCATAAAAACCTCAGCGGGTGCGTTGACGAAAATTCCGATTTGTCGCGAAGGGAGTTTAATCAACACGATTGAATATTTGCAATTATCGGGGATTAACGTGGTGGCGAGTGATTTGAAAGGAGAAAAATTATTGCCTAAAATGGATTTCACGCAGCCAACTGCTTTGGTCGTCGGGTCGGAGTGGGATGGAGTAAGTAAAGCCGTTTTACAAAAAGTGAATGAACGTTTTATTATTCCGCAAGTAGGTACGACAGATTCATTTAATGTTTCAGTTGCCGCAGGGATTATGATGTATGAAGCCGTTCGACAGCGAGGAGATTGATTCAAATATCTTGATTATTTCGATTAAGTCGCAATCGAAATAATCAAGATATTCGAGTTAATCGAATCATTTGATAAGAAAAACATCGCCAGAATATCTTAACACTTGTTGATCTATAAAGCGAACCGTCGCAGTATAAACGTAGATGCCTGTTGGCAAATCTTTTCCATTAAACGTGCCATTCCAGCCATTTTGTAAATCATTGGGGAGAAAATTGTTGCTTTCAAAAATAAGGCTTCCCCAGCGGTCAAATATTTTAAACTCTTCTACCATTTGCGCATTGGGAAATTCACCAAAAAGCGTGAAAACATCGTTGATTCCATCATTGTTTGGTGAAAAAACATTGGGCAACCAAGCCTTTCTTACCTCAACAACTTCAATAAAGATAGAATCGGAAATTGAGCAATCGCCATCTGTGAAAAGGTCAAGACTTACTTGTTGGCTGGTCGTTGGTAGAAAATCAAATTTTTGACAATCATCCAATGTTGGACAATCAATAGGTGTAATGGATTGCCAGTTGAAGTTAGTTGGAGTAAAATTATAAAATGGGGATATTTCAATAGTTTCACCCAGTTCGATAGTTTGATTTTCTCCTATTTCTAAAGTCAACTCAGGTGCATTTTCAACAAAAACAGGAATCTCAGAGGAACAACCAAAGTTATCTTCAATGACAATGGAATATGTTTCATCACCTGCCAAGTCGGGGAAAAGGTTTGCCATTCCAAAATCAATGTCTTCAAAAATAAACTGATAGGGTGGAGTACCATTGCTGACATTTTCAATCAAAATACTCCCATTTGTTGCATCAAAACAAACTGGTGGTGTTATCGTAAAATCTGCTACAATCCCAGCATCTTGTAAAACCGTCAAATCAGTCGTTAAAATACTATCGCAACCTAAAAAATTAAGAAGGGAATCAATATAAATGCCTGTTTCGGTATATATTGAATTGCCAATTTCTAAAGTAAGCCCTTCGCAAATTGTATCCGTTCGCATTCCTTCCTTTGGAATCACGTTGACAATTTTTACATTAGAATTGACGCGACATTTGTCTGTACCCAGATTGTCAGGGCCATCAGCTAATAAGAAACGATAAAAGTACATACCAGCCGAAAATTGGTTATGTATATAGGTGTTGCCAGTCTCCCCAGCAATATCCATCCATGTGAATCCACCATCAAGACTTTGCTGCCATTGGAGAGCAGGATTGACATATTGATTACCGATAACCGTCGCTTGTAGTTCCAAAGGAGAATCATCTTCACAAATATTTGCAATCGTCTCTGGTAAAATCAATGTCTCAGGGCCACAAGCTCGGAAAGATATATTATCAATGGCTAAGTCGTTGCCGATACCTCCTGGAGCATTGTTACGAAGCGAGACAGTCAGTGACTCTTGCCCTACAGCGGTAGTAAAAGTAAAACCATAATTTGCCCAATCATTCGTTTTGGGAATATCACCTGTCGAAAACATCACCATGCCATCTAGCAAGAAAGAAACATTAGGATCACTATGATTAGGTGTACCTATTTTAATCAAATTAATAATATCTGCGGAAAATTCATACAACGTATTTTCACAAAGCCCCGAAACGAACTGCTCATAAAAAAGTCCTGGAGCATTACTAGCATTGACAACCATCATGTAGCCATCGGGGTCAGAACTGTTATCACCCAACGCCAACCATGAATCATAGAGTCCTGACCAACTGCCCGTATTGTTCGTCAGTACATATTGTCCATCCACAGGAGGAACGTTGAATGTATAGTTATAACCTGGCGCAATATTCGGATTTGGGGAAAACAAATTAGCTGTCCCTACTCCAAAATCACCTTCGGGAAAGATATTATCACCAAGATTACCTGTGCAAAATTGAGCATGGCTGTGTTGAATGAAACACAAAGAGGTCAGGAGGATGAATAGATAGAATCGCATTTAGAGTAATTTTTTCTGCGAAAATAGTTATTTATAAGAGTTTAAACTTTGGAAAAGAAGGGAAAAGTCGGGGAGATGTAGTTTTTATGTACCATTAAATATTAGGAAAGGTTTTATACCTATATATATAGGTATCGAATTCTATCTTATTTCGCGTTATAAAAAAGTATCGAATTCATAACCATCAAGATAATCAGTCTCGACAGAGTTAAAGGATATATCAGTTCAGATTTTTCAAACACTCACAATACCCTAATTATAAAGGGCTCAAAGTTTATTTAAAATGAGAAGTGTTAGTAATGTCGAGTTATCCACATTTTTACGTGGATAATCCACATCTTTTTGTGGAAAACAAAAATAAAAATAATTCAATCAACTATTGGATATTCCAAAAAACAAATATACTTTTGCGCCCGCTTTGGATGAAAAGCGACTTGAGGCAGAAGTAAATTCTGAATTAAAGACTTGAAAAAGGTATAATCAAAATTAAAGCTATTTATTTTAATTTTTTTTTAAAATAAATTTGGTTTTAAGTTTTTAAATGTTGTACCTTTGCGCCGCGTTAAGAAGTAACGCATAGTGATTTGAAAAGTGGAGAGATGAATGGTGTTTACTGTTAAAAATTGAGTAGAAAACTTTTTCAAAAAAAAGTTCCTGAAAAATTTTGTAAGTTCATATTAATCATCGTATCTTTGCGACCCGTTTGAAAGTAAACGGTTTTAAATTAGAATTTTCGTCTTACTACAAGGCTTAAAGATATAGGAGTTATAATCTTGGTTTTCAATTAGTTGTTAATCGTTTTATAATTCTTAAAAAGTTCATTGACACTACAGAAAGGTAAACATAAATAATTATGTACGACAGATTAAATCGTGTAGATTTAATCAAATTTTTTAAATTTAGAAAAGATTCGTTAGAATCATTTTTGATGTTAGGAAATCTCTTTGTAAAAATATCGTTGACTGTTTTATATAGTTGACACAAGAATATACAATGGAGAGTTTGATCCTGGCTCAGGATGAACGCTAGCGGGAGGCTTAATAC
>CAYUNA010000391.1:0-5024 GCA_964445895.1 uncultured Saprospiraceae bacterium
AAATATTTGAATAAAGAACATTTACAAAAACTGAAATTACTGAGACTATGAAATTTTTTGCTACACTAATTTTATTTAACTTACTGATTTTTTCGTCTAACTGGGCGCAAGTATCTCAAACTACAGGTGCGACTACAGATGGACTGGAACTCGGCGTTCATGCCGGGCATTTTTTCTCTTCTGGAAACGTCGATTTCAAACCAGGATATGCTGTAGGCGTTCATCTACGAAAATCGTTGGACTATGTTTTTTCTTTAAGATTGGAAGCAATGGCAGGTCAGTTGAGAGGGGAAGATGATGGTAATGTCCGAAATTATGACACGGATTGGTTTTCTGGTTCTTTTCAATTATTGACCACGTTGAACAACTTGAAATGGTCGCCTAATGACCGCAAAACGAATATTTATGTTTTGACAGGGCTTGGCGTGAACCAATATTCAGGCAATTATAATTTGGGAAATTTGGCGGGCGATATCGAAGAGAGTACGCAAATGCACTTTGATGCAGGCTTCGGAATTTCTTTTAAAATAAGCAATAAAATTAACATTGGTTTGGAGCATAAGGTGATGTTGTTGATGACTGAAAATGCTGATTTTATTGACGGCGTTCCTACGCTTACGGGGGAACAAAACCGCCTGACTTTTCGAGATGTGCCTAATTATACGAGCATTCGCTTGAATTTTAACCTTGGTCAATCGAAAGAAAAAACACAGCCTTTGTATTGGTTAAATCCTATGGAAACTATGGTTAACGACCTACAATTGTTGAAAGATACTCGCGTAACCTTGGCGGATGACGATGGCGACGGTGTGATTAATCAGTTGGATGAGGAGGAAGATACGCCGGCTGAAGCAAACGTGAATGCGAAAGGAATAGCGATGGACAGTGACGCGGATGGCATTGCCGATTATTTAGATAAAGAACCATTTTCCCCTGTTGATATGCCTGTAGATGCGGATGGTGTAGCAATTCGGCCAGACGTAATGGAGGAAGTTTCTAAATTAGTAGAGGCAAAGTTGAAAGATTATGAACCCGTAGTTATTGTACCGACGACTACGCCAAAAACTTCAGGTGTAGGCTATTTGCCGTTTGTTTATTTTGGTACAAATAGTGCGGTCATTCGTAATAAAGACTATGGCGTATTGTCCAATATCGCTCATGTTATGTTGGCTAATAAAGGATTGCAATTTGTGGTAACAGGGCATACTGACCAAAGCGGTGGAGAAGTTGTTAATGTGGATTTGTCTTACAAAAGAGCGAAAAATGTACTGGACTTCTTAGTAAAGTCAGGCGTTCCGCGGTCACAATTAATTTTGCAATATAAAGGCAAAAAAGAACCGTTAGTAGCTGGCGAAGCGAGTGTGAATCGACGAGTGGGTTTCCGATTGGCGAATGGAGATAGTGAGATGGCGGCGCCTTCGACACAAAATTAGAATACAAGAGTCGAGAACAAAATACAAAAGTCGAGTACAAAATACAAAAGTCTCCAAGACTTTTGTATTCTATCCCTCGCCCTTTACATTTCAAAAAAAGCCGAAATGATTTCCGTCATTTCGGCTTTTTTAGTGAGAAAAATGTTTTTTTTGCAAAATTGAAAAATAACAAACCACCAATCAACCAATAATGCAACTACATGGACGATTTCAAACAACAAGAATTAGCAAAACTGTTTTATAACGAACTCCTCAAAATTCATCAGGGCAAACTCGATGAACGAGGTAAAATTGATGGACTCTACTTTTTGACTAATCTCATTTTCGTAGAAGCGACTCGTGAGGAAAAACTGCAATTTTCAACAGCGTTTGCGCGTTTGGCGTTTGTTTTTCAAAAATATAAAGTTGAAAAAAAAGTGCAATTTTGGATTCACGCTTTCCGTCGCGAACGTTGGAATTTGAGCAATTACAAAGGGAAAAGTACGCCGAAAGATATTTATGAATTGGGTGTAAAGGCAACAGCCGAAGGCATTTCGAGTATTTTTAATCAGACAATAAGTAAGGAAGTCGCGGCGATTATTGCGGATAAAAATAGATTTGTTTATACACCTGTTGCGATTAAAGAATTTAGAAAACGGGCGCGGGTAGTGCTATTGGAAGATGATGAAGTAAAACAGGAGTTTGTTGGAAAAGACGAGGAAAATCCGACGGAAATCATTCGGATTCGTTACAATATTGCTGACCAAAATGAAAATTTTAATGCGACAGTTCGAGAAGTTCGCAATAATTTTGGCTTTCCAATTACTGTCAATTTGATTGATGTGGCGATTGACAAAGACGGTATTTATCGCCCACGTGCCTTCGTGGTTGACCCGGATTATTTGGTGGATGTGTCGGCTATTTCGGAGTGTTTTAAGGAGTTTGGGACAGAACCACTACTGTATTTATTGAAAAAATTCATGCCTTTCGAATCGACCAAATATTTGATGATTGGAAATATTGCCAATTTCTTTTTGGACGAGTTAATGACGAATCCCGAGGCTACTTTTAAAGAAACCTTTCCTAAAGTTTTTCGCTTAAATCCGTTGGCATTTGTGCTGTTTGAGGAGTCTGTCATGCGCGAAATTTGGCAAAAATCACAAAAACATTTCCTAAATCTAAAGCGATATGTGGTTCAAGAGTTTCAAAAATTTGAAATTGAACCGCAGGATTGTTTCATTGAACCCTCGTTTTTCTCTGAACGTTACGGTATTCAAGGTCGATTGGATGCTTTTTATATAGGAGAAGAAAAATCGGCGATTATTGAGTTGAAAAGTGGGAAAGCGTATCGCCCCAATCGCTACGGAATTTCGAATAATCATTTCACCCAAACGCTGCTTTATGATTTGATTGTGCGGTCTGTATTTAACGATAAAGTGGAGCCAGTTAATTATATTTTCTACTCTGGAATTGACGACCGCCAACTTCGATATGCGCCCGCAGTGAAGGCACAACAGTTTGAAGCATTGCAGACGCGGAATCAGATTTTGGCATTAGAAAAAAGGCTGGAAAGTGCTGGTAGTCAGGGTTTTAAAAATATATTTCATAGACTATCGCCCAATCGTTTTCCACAAATAAAAGGTTTTTTAGCGGCAGATTTAGCTAAGTTTGAAAAAACCTATCATGGAATGACAGACCTAGAGCGCGAATATTTTCATGCGTTTTGTGGCTTTATTGCCCGTGAGCATCGACTGGCAAAAGTAGGGCAGGAAGGTGTCGAAAATTTGAATGGACACGCTGGACTTTGGCGCGATTCCTTCGTAGACAAAGAGATGAGTTTTGACCTTTTGAGTTTTTTAGAAATTGCAGAAAATAAGGTGCGCGAAGATGAACCACTTTTGGTATTTAATCGAACAGAAAAAACGCATCCGTTGGCTAATTTTAGAAATGGTGATATTGCGATTTTATATCCGTTTCAAGCAGATAAAACGAGTGTTTTAAATAGTCAAATTTTCAAATGTAATGTCATTGAAATCAATCAAAAGCAGGTAACGGTAAGTTTGCGGCAGAAGCAGTTCAATACCACTATTTTTGACGAAAATGAGCATTGGAATTTAGAGCATGATATGATGGATTCGGGCTTTGGTGCAATGTACAAAGGCTTGTATGCTTTCGCAAATAGTTCGCAAGGGAAAAGAGATTTATTATTGACCATAAATCCTCCACAACAGCCTGAAAAACAGGAGATTGACATCAAGAAAGACTTGACGGAAGAGCAGCAAATTATTTTAGAAAAGGCAATTGCAGCAAAAGATTATTTCCTGCTTTGGGGACCTCCAGGTACGGGGAAAACGAGTAAGATGTTGAAGCATTTTGCGCAGCATATTATAGAAAATACCCAAGAGAATTTATTGCTATTGGCGTACACCAATCGGGCGGTAGATGAGATTTGCGAAGCGATAGAAAGTATTCATCCTGACCTCAAAAATCAGTATGTGCGGATTGGGTCAAAATATTCGACTTCGCCGAAGTTTCGGGAGCGTTTGTTATCGTATAAAACGGAACAAATTGCGCGGCGGTCAGAACTGCGGGGCATCATTGACGGACATCGCGTTTTTGTGAGTACATTGTCGTCCTTTACGAGTAAGCGGGATTTATTGAAATTAAAGAAATTCCATCGGGTAGTAATCGACGAAGCGTCGCAAATCTTAGAACCGGCTTTGGTAGGTTTGTTGCCCAATTTTGAACGCTACATTCTGATTGGCGACCATAAGCAATTGCCCGCGGTAGTCGTACAAAATGAGGAGGATTCGGTAGTTGAAAATGCGGACTTAAAAGCAATTGGTTTACACAATCTACGCAACTCCTTTTTTGAAAGATTGTACAAACGATGTGTCGAAAAAAAATGGGATTGGGCCTACGCCAAATTGAGTCATCAAGGACGAATGCATGCCGATATTATGGACTTTCCTAATCGCTATTTTTACGAAGGTTTTTTGAAAACATTGCCCGAAAGTATTGGACATTCGGTTGTTCAGAAACAAACTACAAATTATTCATTGCCAGTGAATTATGAGCAGTTTGGTAGATTGTTGTCAGAACGTCGAACGCTGTTTTTTCATACGGCAATTGATGAGATGAGTCAGACGAGTAAGACCAATTTGCACGAAGCGGAAATGATTGGGAAGTTGGTGGAAAGTTACCATGAAATTTATGCAAAAACGGGGCGAAAAATGACCGCCAAATGTATTGGTATTATCACGCCATACCGAGCGCAAATTGCACAAATTCAGGAGGTGTTACAAGCGAAGGATTTTGATTGTAGTTTTATCACAATTGACACGGTAGAACGGTATCAGGGTGGCGCACGAGACATTATATTGGTGTCGTTATGTACCAATTCTTTACGGCAGATTGACAAGCTCGTTTCGCTATCAGAGGAAGGTGTGGACAGGAAGTTGAATGTGGCGTTGACGCGGGCGCGAGAGCATGTGGTCGTGGTAGGAAATGCTGATTTATTGGGACAGAATGAAATTTATGGAAATTTGATACGGGAATTTACTAAGTAATAAGTCAAGCTAATAGTGATAAACTCTTTTACGCGAACTTGTT
>CAYUNA010000392.1:0-5024 GCA_964445895.1 uncultured Saprospiraceae bacterium
AACTACAAACCCAAAAAACTCTTCTTTTCAATTTCAAAATAATGATTTTTTTGCGCGCCTAACGCCAATGCCAATTCCCCATTCTGCCCATTAAAATCCAGAATCGACGGTCGCCCTGCATGACTCCGCAGTAACATATTGAACGAAAAAGCCAGCGCATTTTTAGCCTTTCCTGTTGGTGATTCTGCCGCACACAAACTCAACACTTTTCCATGACTATAAATGAAAAAATTGACCGCACACAGTTCTCGATTTTCATCCAAAACCCCCGAAGCACTACCCCAACCACGGTGCAAAGCATTCCACATAATGCGTTGTAAGGCGTGAAACTTCTCTTCTGTCTCCTGCGTTTTAGTTGCATGATTTTTATAAAATTCAGCAATTTTTTCGGGCTTCAATTGATTGGACGGTAGCAACCTAATTTTCTCTGCTTCTTCCAATTTCAATAATAATTTTCGGTCAAATTTATCCGCCAATACTTCGTAAGTATCTCCCAAATAAAGTTGATGGTTTCCTAGTTTTTGAACTTTAAAGCCCTGACCTTCTGGGAATTTCACCTGCTCATTCAACCGCATTTGAATGGTTCTAAACTCTGATGGAATATTGGCAAAAAATGTCTCAATTCGCTTTTTTGACAGCGCATTAATGGAGTAAATCCCTAACTCCCTCACAACGGAAGGCTGATATACTTGCTTGTTTTTCAACCAATTGAGTCGAAATGGCAAAGGCATCACAGATTCATAATCTCCTTCGACCAAGCCATCCCATTCTTCGGTGGTATTGTCTAAAAACCATTTGTAACCGAAGACATTGCCGTTGGTGGCGAAGTGGACGCAGGAGTTCCATTTCGTTTTGTCAATGTCTTCGTGTTTAATGTATTTTATTTCCATAAAGCGTTCAATGTTCAGCGTTCCAGAGTTGTGAGTTGATACGATTTTTTTTTAACGCTGTTTGGAGTGATTTAACAAAGCATTCTAAAAATCGTATTTCAACTTCACGCCCCCATAAAAATTTCGTGGCAACCCCGGATAATAATACCTCGGCGCACTTCCACCAAAACTTCCCGCATTAATCAAAATCATCGACGCATAATGTTCATCGAAAATATTATTAACGCCAGCATATACATCAAAACTCCAATCGTTCCAAATAGTTTTTTCAAATCCAATTTTTGCGTTCAGCAATTGGTAAGATTCTGAATAAATCGAATTGTCGTCGCGCAGTGGCATTGCGTCCGTGAATTGATAATTGATATTTCCGTAAATGCCCGTTTCGTTTTTTACCCGAATGCCTGCTGTCAACAAATGTGGCGCAGTGCCCGTCAGTTCGTTACCCGAATAATCGTCTTCGCCGTCGATAAATTCTTTAAATTGATAATCCGCAAAGGTATAATTTAGGAAACTTGTAAAAACGGTCGCATCTCGATAAAATTCATGTTCCAACGCGACTTCTATGCCATTGTGCTGCGTTTTTCCAGCATTAATGCCTACAAATTGGTCAAAATCGGTACGTCGAGCAACCAATAAATCCTTGATTTGCATGGAATAAGCGGAAATGTTATAGCTTAATTTTCGCCAGTTTCCTTTTGTCCCTATTTCAAAATTCCAGCCTTTTTCGGGCTGTATATCGGGGTTAATTTGACCATCAGGCGTTAGCGTTTCTTCCAGTGTTGGAGGCGAAAAACCATGACTAACTAAACCAAAAACAGATAAATTAATACCATCAATCCCGGTAATTGAGTGGGTCACTGACACGGACGGCGAAACAATTAAGTCAAAGGAATAATCACCGCTTTTGTCCGCTCCATCTGTCAAAAAACGGTCCGTCAAATCGTAATTTGTATCGTTTAAATTAATGCCCGCCACGATTGTAGTTTTGTTGAGAATCAACCAATTGCTTTGCGCAAAAACATTGATATAGCTGCGATTTTCCTCATCATTACTCAATAACCGACCAATTGTTCCACCATTCGTTTCGTAGGTCTGCCAATCATAGTTTTCATGAAAATATTCGCTGCCTATTTTGATATTTAAATTACTATTTTGTTGCCATCTAAAAATCGTTCGACCACCTAATGCCAATGAATTTTCTTGTAAAATATTAAACGGACGGGATTCATAATTTTCACGGGAAGTGGAGAAGATACTCGTCGTATTCATTAATTTATCTTTCACCAAACTCGTCTGATAAGATATTCCTGCCAATGTTCGATGATAATCCTCAAACCCCATTACGTTGCCCCAGGTAAACGCCGCTTTGGTTGGGGCATTATCAAAATCGTCCTGATTTAAACTACTCGGAATAAATGCTTTTACCTCGGTATAATTCACCAATGCAGTCAGTCGATTATTACCACTAGGGCGCACCGAAAGTAAGGCAGTAAATCCACTTCTATCATATTCATTATTGTCGCGGTAGCCGTCGCTATGAGTATTATTGTAACCGAGATGCAGGCTATATTTTTCATATTTCCCAACCTTCGCTTGCACATTATGCCGCTGCAAACCATAAGAACCCAATGACGTTTCTGCCGATACAAAGTTATTTTTTTGCAACATACTACCCGTTCCCAAGCCAATCATGCCCCCCAATCCTGACCCATAAATACTCGCTGTTGGCCCTTTAATAACCCGCACATTATCAATCAAACTTAAATCAATATCTTCGATTGTCGTCTCGCCAGAGCCTGTCGTCAAAGGGATTTCATCCAAGTATGCTCGCACCTTCGTTGTGGCAAAAGGCGACCGACTGCCAATTCCCCGAATCGTAATGCGGTTGGTATTGAGTGCGCCCGAATGCATGAATACGCCAGGGACGCGGTTAAGGATAGGCGCAATAATGGTTTGGTTGTCTAACTGGAATTGAGGGAGGGTGAGGTCGGTAGCGGTTGGGGTATTGTCTTTCCAGAAGATGCGGCGACCGAAGATGGTTGGTTCCAAATAACAGATAACTTCTCCTTCCTTCAAAACTAATTCGTTGACAATATCTGGTAATAACGTAACAGTCAAGGGAGAATATCCTGTAAAACTTATTTCAACTAAAAGAGAAGTTAGGTTTTCAGCTACTTCCAATTCAAAATAGCCATCAATGTCAGAAATCGTTCCGTGTTGAGTTCCAATTCTTAAAATATTCGCACCTATCAACGGTTCGTTATTTTGACCTTCTGTAATTTTCCCTTTGAAAACCGTCTGTCCCTGCATTGGCATTCCAAACAACAACAACAATCCTATTCCAAATAAATACTTCATCGCTTTAATTTTTAGAATGCAAAGTAAGCGAGTAATCTGGATTATTTAGTTAAAAATGGAGAAAATGACATAGTGCTGTCCTTAAAATTAAGATTAGTCTTTGACGCTGATTCCGCTGATTAGGAACTCGCTGATTTCTTACCAATCTGATGCAAAATGCATTAGACCTATAAAAAATCAGCGTAAATCATAAAAATCAGTGCAATCAGCGTCAAAAATCTATTCCTGATGCGCCGCCATATAATCCAATGCCAAATTACACATCGTCCGAACGCCCAAACCGAAGCCACTTTCATCAATATAAAAATCAGGCGTATGGTGTCCTGAAGCTTCTAATGGGTTCATTCCTTTGGGCATACCACCGAGAAAGAAAAACAAGCCTGGTACTTTCTGCGCATAAAATGAAAAATCTTCCGCGCCCGTAATCGCTTTAGAGACAATCACATTATTTTCACCTGCGGATTCAAACATAGATGGCAACATTTCACGGGTCAATTCCAGACTATTGAACGTCACAGGATAGCCAATTTGAATATCGACATCCGCCGTCGCACCGCCTGCTTCGGCAATTAAGGTAGCTGTCTTACGGATTTTTTCATGGATAATTTTCTGCATATTAGGGTCAAGCGTACGAATCGTACCGACCAATTCGCAACTTTCGGGGATAATGTTGTTGCGTACTCCACCCGTGATTTTCCCAACGGAAATCACCGCCGCTTCGTTCGTCAATTCCGTCTGGCGACTAATAATCGTCTGAAAACCCATGATGATTTGAGCTGCTATCGTAATCGGATCAACGCCACTCCACGGGCGCGAACCATGTGCTTGTTTGCCATTCACTTTGATGACAAATCGGTCAGCGGCTGCCATCGTTCCACCAGCTTTGTAACGAATTTTACCGACTTCCAGACCAGAACTAATGTGCAAACCAAACGCGACATCGACTTGTGGATTCTGTAAAATGCCTTCTTTCACCATCAATTCTGCGCCACCCTCTTCTCCTGGAGGTGCGCCTTCTTCAGCTGGTTGAAAAATAAAAACGACCGTACCAGGAATCTCGTCTTTTATTTTGGACAGCACCTCTGCCGTACCCATCAACATTGCCGTGTGCGTGTCATGTCCACAGGCGTGCATCACACCAGATTCGCTGCCCAAATAGGTCGTTTTAACTTTGGAAGCAAAGGGTATATCGACGCGTTCGGTGACTGGTAAAGCATCCATATCGGCCCGCAACGCAACAGTTGGACCGGGCTTTCCGCCGACAAGAACACCTTTTACGCCTGTTTTTGCTACGTTTTCTGTCACTTCAATACCAAGTGAACGTAGATGTGCAGCGACTTTTTTGGCAGTCTCAAATTCGCGATTGGAAAGTTCGGGATGCTCATGAAAATCACGACGCCATTGAATTACCTTCTTTTCGACCTGGGCAGCAAGGTCATCAATATTAATGGTACTTTGCGCAAAAATGGGCGCGGTGATTAAATTAAAAAATAAGATTAGTATCTGGATTCGGTGATTCATTTTATAGTAACTTTTGTTTAGAAAAAGGGGGAAGATACAGTTTTATAAAGAAAATAATTTAGAAAATTTTATCTCCGTTTTTTTGTTAGCTTTGCCCTCCATAAAGAATGACTACTACAATTCATCAATAGTTGACAGTTGTAATGGTGTTCAAAAAAAGTGGGAGTTTGAGTGATAAACACGAGACATCCCGAATTTTTAGTCTAAGTGAAATGAATTTAATAAGTTGAGCCAGAATGCGCCGTAATTTTTTCT
>CAYUNA010000393.1:0-5024 GCA_964445895.1 uncultured Saprospiraceae bacterium
TAAACCCATCCAAAATACAGTTCATTATCTATCTTTTGTCCGCCCGCACCACGAGTTTTCTAGTTATAGAGGCAATCATTTTGATTTTTTTAGTAAAAAATCAAAATGATTGCCTCTGAAAGAAAAAAATCCGTGGTGCGGGCGGACAGAAAATCGCTATTGAAGTTGTAAAAAATAATTCACATTATCAAAAAAAATCGTCGAATCAAGTTGCTGGCAACAATACCTATGAGACGCAACCAAGCAGCCTTAATTAAAAATCAGATAGAATTTTATACATTTTCTATTTTTTTTCCGCCCACACTACCTAATTTATTTTACTCATAAAGTTTCTGCCACCCTTCGACCCAATAAGTCGTTCTCCCCGCAATTTTTGCAGAAACGACCATGCCTTTGCCTTTCAACTCGCCTTCTTTTCGCCATTTATCCCAATACCATTCCCCCGGATATTCTTTGTAATGCGGCAGTTTTTCGACGGCTTCATTTAGAATGGTTTGCATTGTTTTATAAATCGCTTTCAACTGTTTTTTAGACAAGGCATTTGTACGCGAACCGGGATGAATTTTAGTTTGAAAACAAAATTCATCAGCATACAAATTACCAACGCCCGCCAGGTGTTTTTGATTTAATAAAAAGCCTTTAATTGTCGATTTTTTGCCTTCTGCTAATTTTAAAAACGATTTTTCAGAAATGACTAACGCGTCTTCACCTAGTTTATTTTCTTTTATAAACACCTCTAAATCAGGGATATGTACAATTCTGGCAAATTTTCGAGGACAATCAAATCCCAATTTCATTCCATTATCAAACTCAAAACGAAACCGCTCATGTTTCGGTTTATCAATGGCATCATCATAATATTTCAAATCGCCTGTCATGCCAAAATGTAGCAAAATATGCTCATTATTGTCCATTTCCGCAAAGAGATATTTGCCCCGTCGATAAGATTTTAGGAAGGTGCGTCCTGCGGTCAAATCTACAAATTCAGCGCCTGTACAATTGCGAATAATCTTGTCATCTGAGACGATGGTTTGGGTAATTTTTTGCTGTAAAGCTGACTCATCAAAATAACGTTTGAAGGTATTCACCTCGGGTAATTCTGGCATAATTGATATTTTTACAGAGACAACAAAGGAAGGTTGTTTTGGTTGATGAAAAGATTTAAGTCTGCAGTGGTACGTACTGTGTGTAAAAACTTTCATTACGTTTTGCTCACTTAAAATCCCTTCGTGAAAAAGCTAAAGAAACTTACTTTATACTATAGCAAGGAACGCGAAATCAATAAAACTTCACTAACGTCACCACCAATATAATGAAAAAGAAAGCAGGGAAATAACTTGCTTTAAAAATCTGATTGTCATTAAAATCAAAAACTTTGCTTTTATCTTTCGTGTAGGTAATCAAATTTGCTGTTGCAATCACCAACATCAGATAGGCAATAAAGTAGAAGTACTCAATATAAATCAAATCTGCCGTGACAATCTCTTTTCGCATGTCAATATGTGAAAAAATCAGAACGAAAAAGAAAGCTGCCATACTTTCGATAATGCCCTGCCGTTCTTGGGTTTTGTGGCAAGCGTAAATCAAAATAAACACCATAATCAGGGTGACAAAAATCGGAATCAGGTAAGTAACAAAGGCATTAAGCAGTAAACGTCGCAAGTGGATATTGTAATGCAAAACGGGCACTTCCTCAAATAAAGCCTTTTCTCCGAAGCCAAAGTCCGCGTCATACGTTTCTGTAGAATAATTAAAATAGCTTTCTAATAATTCACTTCCAGGAATGCGGATTTTAGGGTCTAAACCAGCTTTTCGCGAAGGATTGGTAAAATTATAACTCGCCAAATCTGGCGTTAATATCAAATAGTCGTTATGGTCTAACGGCATGAGTTCAATATTGATATGTCGCTTGTCCAAAGGAAAATCAGCATAATTTAGATTCAACAATAGCGTCACTCTAAATTCCCAACCGACCAGAAAATAGCCAGGCGTGTCTTCCTTGGGTTCTACCACTTTTCGATAGGCTTCCTCCAGGTAAGAGGCTTCTGAAAAGGGGGACATTTGAGGCAAATTGATTCCAATTGATACCGTTTCAACGATATCTAATGGATATTTTTGCCAGATTTTCCCACCCACATTGAGATTATAGCTATCCTGAAATTCCATTCGTTCCACATAAATCCCCGTTGGAACCTCTGTCGCTTTAGGTGTTTTTAATTTTTCTGATTTCAGATGTTGTTCTGTGATAAACTGACTCAAAGCAGTCCAATCCGCAATGGGTGGGCTTTTTTCTATCCCGTGCGTTTTTTTGTCTTCATGTTTTAAATGTCCAACCAACAAAATATTGGCAATTAATAGCATTGAAGCAACAATACTAAGTGTCCAAATTTCTCCTTCATCTAAATAATCTTTTCCAAAAATTATCCCCATGATACAAACCAACAAAAAGGAAAAAGAAATCGCAATTTTGATATATTTTCGATTCAATACTTTAGAATCATTAAGGAAGTCTTCTTTGTAAAAAAGCAGACCGATGCCCCAGCCATTAGTTGGAATTTTATCATAAAAAAAGAGTGTTTCGTCCTTTTGGTCCTTATCAAAAAACTGCACTTGCCCAGCATCACCAGCCAACAAACCATCATAAGCTTTGGCCAACTCCGGATGCACACCTTCTTTAACTTCTGACAGCTTTTTTGTCCCCACAAATTCGTTAACGGGGTGCGCCAAAAACGTTCCTTCCGTAGAGGTAATCAAGCCATACCCAGTCTTCCCCAGCGCCATTTGATGAACCAGATTTTTAAATCCACTCGCTACAAAACTCATGGTAATTGTTCCCCTGATTTTTCCTTTGTTCGGCCCATTGCTATAATAAAACGGAGTCCCATAATCCACATACCAATCCTGTGCCGCCTGACCAAAATAAGGCTCAACCCACTTCGCACCATTATCTCTCACCCCAGTGTACCACGCCGTACCTTTGGCTTTTTTATCCGAATAATCATAACTATCTTCCACGTAAATATAGTCACTCGTTCCTTTGTTATAATATGGACAAAACAGGCGTTGTTCACCCGAAAAAGCATAAGGTTCATAACAAGCCGTCACCCCTTGAATTTCTGGAATATTCAAGGAACTTTGTTTAATCATCTGCTCAATTTCTTCTTGCGTATAGTCGTTTTTTCCAAATAATTTCGCGAGACGGTTACCCTCATTTTGAATTTTTGCTAATATCTCATCCACTTGGTCACGTAAGGCGGCTGTCGTCTGCGCGCCTTGATTTTGCACCGATTGATTGCGCGCTTTCATGAAGCTAAAATAATCAAAAACGAGGTAAGCGGTCAGTATAAACAGCGCGATTCCGATAAGGTAAAATATTTTTTTGACCATAATTTTTTAAATGAAATAGTTTTCTCAAATTAGAGCGTTTTTAAAAATAATACCCAAAATTCACATTAAATCGACTCTCCCAACTGTTGTCTTCATCACCTTCTGTCAACGCATTTTCCCATTGCGGTCCTAACCAGGGTTGATGCAAACCACTCGCATAATCAACATAAATATACAGAGGTTTGGCGGTAATTAACACCCCAAAAACATTCATTTGTGTGTCTGCCCAATCACTCACCGATTTGTCCATATAGGAATAGTCATTATACACTTGTACGGCGGAAATTGGGCCCCACTTCACAGGAACGGTATACGCTAAACCAATAGAGTAAATATTCGCTTTGGCTGCGGTCAAATAAGGGAAACCATAAGCCGTCATTTCGATAAAATCCCGACTTTGTCCAGCAGCGTTTTCAGGTTTATTGTTGTATGCAATACCTTGGATTTTTAAGTTAAAATTTTTGTAATCCATTTCGTAATGCAAACTCAACGCCGCTTGACTACCGACACTTTTGGTATCCAAATTCCAAATGCCCCCATATTGCACCGTTGCGCCTAACGATTGTTTTGCCGCTTTTCCAAACTTGTAATTAAAGCGTAGATTTAGCTGATTGATTTCCTTATTTCTTCCCGAAAAATCATAACTATATCGACTATCCGAAATTGGTCCATTGTCCGAAAAGGTGTATTCTTCCGCATTTTTATAAAAACCCGCATCCAGCTGAATTTTTTCATTTTCAAAACTATAACTCAACCCCATATCATGGTCATCTTCAAAGCCAAGATAAAACGGCAGTTGAAAAAACCAAGAGTGAGAATTGAACTGTTCTGTTCCGAAATAAGCGGGAATTAACCCCAATTTGAGGTGACTTTTTTTATTTAAATTGTATTGAAAATAGCCGTATTTTAGAAAAGCCCCTCCAAAGTCAGCTGCATAAAAACGCTGGTCAATATGAAATTCCCATTTTTTATAAATGGCATCGACATTGATGCGAAAGACTTCAAAACCAAAGTCACCACCGCGCTTGACTTGATTGGGTTTCCAGGAAGATAGATTGTAATTGAAACGAAGTGCGCCGCCGTAATCCAACTTTATTTTGTTAAACTCTTCAACGGTAGTAGAGTCCGTCTGGGCAGCTGCATGAATGGTCAGTCCCAGCCATAATAGACTTAGGATAATGTATTTTTTCATAGTCATGTTTTAAATTCAGGTGTAAATCTAAGTAAAATGACTATTTTATAAAAATACTTTGGCAATAGACTTTATGAATGAGATTTGAGTGAGCTTTAAAATCTTAGTGGTGCATCAACTGTAATGCCTTTCCATTGCCAATTTCTGTCTGCCCGCACCACTGAATTTATAGTTATAGCGGCAATCATTTTGATTTTTTGCTAAAAAATCAAAATGATTGCCGCTGAAAAAAATATCCGTGGTGCGAGCGAACAAAAGATAGATAATGTACAAAATTCTATTTGATTTTTAATTGAATCAATTTGTGTGCATACTGTAGGTACTAAGTACACTGTGTAAAAAGCCATTTTTCGAGGGGTAGGTTTGGGGCGAGATTGATTGAATTTTCCGTCGGAAAACTCAATCAATCTCACCCCTAAAACCCAATACCGTTGAATTAAGGAAT
>CAYUNA010000394.1:0-2502 GCA_964445895.1 uncultured Saprospiraceae bacterium
TTTTTATCAACTTAACAAAACACAGTCATTACTCTCCGCTTTTTTTACCCTCACCTGACACAATTTCACCCCCTCCCCATGACATTTTTACCTTTCTCCAATAAAAAAAGCCGTCCTTTGCGCCAAATCTGACAATCCGTCATTTTTCCACCCCTTGGCACATTCTGTGTACAAGGTTAGGTGTCTGAAATCCTAATTTTTGGACAACATCAACCTAATTTAATTAACTTAAAAAATTGTAAAACTATGATGAAACCTATCAATGATAGAGTTGTCGTAAAACCTGCTCCAGCCGAGGAAAAAACGGCTGGCGGAATCATCATTCCAGACACTGCCAAAGAAAAGCCGCAACGTGGCGAAATCGTAGCAGTAGGGCCAGGTAAAGATAAAGTCAAAATGACGGTTAAGAAAGGAGATGTAGTTTTGTACGGCAAATATGCTGGACAAGAATTGAACTACCAAGGCGCGGATTACTTGATTATGCGCGAGGATGACATTTTGGTCATTTTGGATTAAAACAACGGTTGACGGTTGACGGTTGATGGCCTACGGTTGACGGGGCGTCACATCAATTGTCAATATTTCGTTGAAATTATTTTTTCAGTTTATTCTAAAAACCGGCTGTACGTCCGTCCACCGTCAAGTGCAACGACCGTCTGCCGTCCACCGAATAAACTTATTTTTAAAATTTAAAAACTAAACAACGATGGCTAAAGATATTAGCTTTAAAAGAGATGCACGAGAGGCATTGAAAATAGGTGTTGATGCATTGGCAAACGCCGTGAAAGTAACTTTAGGACCTAAAGGTCGAAATGTAGTTATCCAAAAATCTTTTGGTGCGCCACAGGTGACTAAGGATGGGGTGACTGTAGCGAAAGAAATCGAATTGGAAGACCCAGTACAAAACATGGGTGCGCAAATGGTGAAAGAAGTAGCGTCTAAAACTGCGGACATCGCAGGTGATGGTACGACTACGGCTACCGTTTTGGCACAAGCAATGGTAACGGCGGGCTTGAAAAATGTAGCAGCGGGCGCAAACCCAATGGACTTGAAACGTGGTATCGACAAAGCAGTAAAAGCAGCAACCGTTGCTTTACAAAAGCAAAGTGAAGTAATTGGCGATGATTTTGAGAAAATCCGTCAAGTTGGTTCTATTTCTGCCAATAACGATGACGAAATTGGTGGTTTGATTGCAGATGCAATGAAGCGTGTTTCTAAAGACGGTGTTATCACAGTTGAAGAAGCAAAAGGTACGGATACTTACGTTGATGAAGTATTGGGTATGCAGTTTGACCGAGGTTACTTATCTCCATACTTCGTAACGAATGCGGAAGATATGACTACGGAATATGAAAACCCGTACATCTTAATCCACGACAAGAAAATCAGCAATATGCAAGATGTTCTTGGTATTTTGGAGAAAGTAGTACAGTCTGGTCGTCCGTTATTGATTATCGCGGAAGACATTGATTCTCAGGCATTGGGTGTATTGGTTGTGAACCGATTGCGTGGTGGTTTGAAAGTAGTTGCAGTGAAAGCTCCAGGTTTTGGTGACCGTCGGAAAGCGATGTTGGAAGATATTGCCATTTTGACAGGAGGTACCGTGATTAGCGAAGAAAAAGGCTACAAATTGGATGCGGCAACCATCGACTTGTTGGGTACAGCTGAAAAAATTACAGTTGACAAAGACAATACGACTGTTGTAAACGGTGCGGGCGATAAAGCGATGATTGAAGCGCGAATCAACCAAATCAAATCTCAAATCGAGACGACGACTTCTGACTACGATAAAGAGAAGTTGCAAGAGCGCTTGGCTAAATTGGCTGGCGGTGTGGCAGTATTGTACGTTGGTGCAGCGACTGAAGTAGAAATGAAGGAGAAAAAAGACCGTGTGGATGATGCTTTGCATGCGACTCGTGCGGCTGTTGAGGAAGGAATTGTTCCTGGTGGTGGTGTTGCGTTGGTGCGGGCTATCAGCGCATTGCGCAATATGAAAGGTGCTAACGACGACGAAACTATCGGTATCGAAATCGTGAAAAAAGCTTTGGAAGCACCTATCCGAACCATCGCGGACAACGCAGGTGTGGAAGGAAGTGTTATTTTTCAACGAGTATCGAATAGCAAAGGGTCAAGCGGATACAACGCTCGAACCAACAAATTTGAGGACTTGAAAAAAGCGGGTGTCATTGACCCTACTAAAGTAACTCGAATTGCTTTGCAAAACGCAGGTTCTATCTCTGGTATGATTTTGATGACCGAGTGTGTGATTTCTGACAAACCGTCGAAAGATGATGGTCACGGACATCACCACCCACCAGCAGGTATGCCGGGTATGATGTAAGATTGCAATGAGCAATTAGCAACGAACAATGAGCAATTGTTGTTCTTGAATAGACTTTATAAATGAGGTTGAGCAAGTTTAAAGCTGCTCAAATCTTACTCATGAAGTCTAATATAAAAGCCTTTCGGAAGTGATTTCGAGAGGCTTTTTTTGTGGAAAAG
>CAYUNA010000394.1:2602-5018 GCA_964445895.1 uncultured Saprospiraceae bacterium
GCGGAATCAGTGTCAAAATCTATCTAATTTATCAACCCGAAACTCATCAAATACCGTATTCCTCAATTTTACGATACAAAGTCGTTACGCCAATTCCTAACAAATCCGCCGTTTTTGTTTTGTTTCCATTAGAATAAGCGAGTACTTTTTTGATATGAATCCGTTCCACATCTGTGAGCAGAAAAGAGTTAATTTGACCTTCACCGTGTTTGTCATATAGAAAATCGAAAGGGAGACAATCCGTTGTCAGCAATCCTTCTTCCGCGAGAATAACGGCACGTTCGATGACATTTTTAAGTTCTCGGATATTTCCTTTCCAGCGATTGTGGAGTAGGGCGTTTTTAAAATCTTCGGTCATTTTTGGTGGTTGCACATTCATTTTTACGGCATGCATATCAATAAAATAATCGGCAAGTAGCGGAATATCGCTTTGTCGTTCTTTCAAACTTGGCAAGTTGATATTAAAAACAGAAAGCCGATAGAAAAGGTCAAGCCTAAAATTGCCTGCTTCACTTTCCTTTTCCAAATCTCTGTTAGTTGCTGCAATGACGCGAACATCAACTTTGGTTTCCTTGGTTTCGCCTACCTTTAGAAAAGTGCCTGATTCTAAAACACGGAGTAATTTGGCTTGCAACCCTAAATCCATTTCTCCAATTTCATCCAAAAAAATCGTTCCCTGGTTCGCTTCTTCAAATAGTCCTCGCTTGTCTTTGGTTGCACCCGTAAATGACCCCGTTTTGTGTCCAAACATCTCACTTTCCAGTAATTCTTTTGAAATCGCGCTACAATTCACAGGCACAAAAGGCTTGGTACTCCGCTGACTTTCGTAATGAATCGCTTGTGCAAAAACTTCTTTTCCTGTTCCTGTTTCACCCGTCAAAAGCACGGTCGTATCTCGTTTGGCGACTTTCTTGGCCATCGTCACGGCGAAAGTAACTGGCTTGGATTCACCAATTAAATGATCAAAATTATAGCGTTCACTGACTTTGTTTTCCAACTCATGCACCCGCCACTGCAATAATGCCTTTTCCTTTGCTCGATTCAGCAACGGGATAATGCGGTTGTTGTCGTCGCCTTTTGTGATATAATCGAATGCGCCACGTTTGATTGCACTCACACCGTCTTCAATCGTTCCGAAGGCCGTCAGTAAAATAATTTCGCAAAGTGGTTGAATTTCTTTTAGTTTCGGTACCATATCGACCCCGTTGGCATCTGGCAATTTGACATCACACAACACAACATGAATTTTCTCGGTTCGTAATAATTTTTTTCCTTTTTCACCATTTTCAGCTTCAAAAACGGTGTAGCCTTCTAACCGAATAATGCGGGACAATAATTTGCGAATGTCGTTTTCGTCGTCAATGATGAGTATGTTTGCAGTCGGCATTTCTAATTTTTATTTTTAAAATTTGGCGAATTTAAGCATTTTCTCGCACCCCGAAATATTCTTTTTTAAACGGAGCAAAAACTGTATTTTTTCTTAAAAAAATACAGTTTTTGCTCTATCTTTAGAATTTAATTTTACTTCGCGTTCCTTAACGAGAAAAATTGCCTTTTGATACAGCCCCTGTCCTTTAACCCTATGCGGCACTTAACCATTTTACAACCTCAATTCTTCATCAATATCCTCAATCGGCAAAACTTCAATTGATGCCTTGGTATGAATGCGTTGTCGTTGACGTTCCATCACCAATTTGGCGAGGGCGATATTGGCTGGGTCAGGACAATGTGGGGATAAGGCGAAATTGATTTTATGTTCTAAAATATCATTTCGATACAGCAGACTCAACAAAAATTCCATTCGATATTCAATCATGTAAGCGATTTGGTCGCATAGCATTTCAAACAATTCTTCCTCGGAGGGCGTATCGCCTTTGAGGTCAATTTCAAATTTATTTAAAACGGATTGGGTATCTTTTTTTGAAAATTTGCTCATCGTTTTTTTAGCAAATCTAAGCATTTATCCCTACGAAAAAATAATTTTAAATTTTTTTCAAAAAAAACTGTATCCTTTTTGTCGCCTCGCATTATAAAGACAGGTTTAGAAATAGAATTATAACGAATGGGTTACTTTATGGAAAAAGTGTTGATTTCAACTCTTTACTACAAAGTAACCTTTTCTTTTTTTAGGGAAGGATATCGATTCTGGAAGAAAATTTGTGAAATGATGCACTTTATTGCTGCCAAATTCCGTTCTTTACCTTTAAAAAGAAAGTATTCTTAAAAATTAACACCAAAAACGAAAAACATATTTGAATTTTTTATAATTTTATCCTCCATAGAATTCTCCCACATATTATTGAGTGTCTAATGATTAGAGATTGATGTTTAGTAAGTTATTAACTGATGTTACGCACTTTATATATTTCGTGGCGAAAATCTTTAGCTCATTGTCTAATATCCGAACCGCCACGAG
>CAYUNA010000395.1:0-5016 GCA_964445895.1 uncultured Saprospiraceae bacterium
ACCAATAGTTTAGTCGCTATGCGCCTTTTAGTTTTTATGAGAAAGCCCTTTACTACCTTAGGAATGAGCAATTAATTACACTGTGTAAAAAGCCATTTTTCGAGGGGTAGGTTAGGGGTAAAAGCCCGATTTTTGCCAAATTTTAAACAAAAATCACTGACCGCTCAAATGTTAAATATCATTTTTCTGTTATATAAAATCTTCATTCACTCCTTTCATTACCACTCTGGCATAATTTTTATATTATAATAAAATATAAATTGAAACAAATCGTAATGCGTTTGATTTCAATTAAAATTATCTACACAATCTTACCATAATTACACACATCAGTTGCTTTTAAAAAAGGCAAATGATATTCTATTTTGAGAAAACACACATTGAACAATTAGAAAAGTTATTTTTCGACACTTATTATTCAAAAAGGCAATTATTCAAAAAAGGCTATTGAGAAATACACACCTTCCAACCTTTTTTAGAAGCGCTAAAATCCATCTCAAAATAGTTTTCACGAAATTTTAAAATCCAAGTAACGGAAAGAGTCCGTGTACGCCGTCTACTATTGACCGTCCACTGTTAGCCGTTAAATTTCTTATTTGAAATATCATTCAAATAGGTAGTATTTCTATGCCCAGAACATACTTCCTGAATGAGTTTTTATAAAAGACTTCCTGAATGAAGTTGAGTGAGATTTAAAAGCTGCTCAAATCTATTTCATAAAGTCTAAAGAACAAATCACGTAAAACGCGCGTCCGTAACACATCGTCTGCCGTCCACCGTGAGTCGTTCATTTTTCCATAATCCATTGAGAAGCAACGCAGTAGAAGTCGAAGCAACTGCAAGCAACTCAGCTACTATTAACAAATTTTATTTATGAAACACAGTCAATTCATCCACAAAAAAATGGGACAGTTAATGGTCATTTTGGGTATTATTTTTCTACCCAATTTCCTATCTGCCCAATGTACATTTCTCGCATTCAATAACGACCTGCAAATTAGCGTAGGGCAAACTTGCGAGGCAATTATTACCAAAGACATCGTCTTAGAAAATGATACGGATTGTCCAGATGATGTCACCGTCACGTTATCCACCATAAACGGTGTTTTTATCGCTTCTGGTACCAACCAAGCACTTTTGCCTAGTGGTTTTGAAGGTACAATCATTCAAATTACGTTAACGCATCCTAATGGCTTAACAGGGACAACCAACGCAGTCATTGAGGATAAACTAAAACCATTTTTTACGCAATGCGACGACATTACCATCGACTGTACGACGCCTGTTGATCCAGCGGCTTCAGCAGCAGTAGTCGCAACAGATAATTGTGATGCTAATGTCACTTTAAACGTCAATACAATTTCGACTTTCGGACCAAATTGTTCTGGTGGCACAGCAATCTATTCGATTATCAAAGAATACACGGCTGTTGATAATTTCGGTAACGACAGCACTTGCGTGCAAACAATCATCATTAACCGTCCAGATTTATCTCAAGTTGTTTTCCCCGCAGACATTGCGATTGATTGTGGTCAAACGGCAGATGTTGCACTCACGGGACAGCCACTTTTAAATGGTAATCTGATTGAAAATAATGGCTTTTGCAACTTCGTCGTTTCGATGGAAGACGATATTGCACCGATTTGTTCACCAGGCGGTTTTCAAATCTTGCGTTTATGGCGTGTCTTCAACTGGTGTACCAATACAGAGGTTACGGATACACAGATTATCAATGTTGAAGATACCACCGCGCCAGTGATTTTTTGTCCTGATAATCAAGTAGTTAGTACTGACCCGAGTGTCTGTTCTGCAACGATAAATTTGCCTGTTCCTACGGCAACTGACGATTGTAGTAACGTGACTTTTTCAGTCAATACGAACTATGGACAGACCAATTTTGACCCATTTTTGGGACTTAATTTAGGAAATTATACGGTCACTTACACCGCAACAGATGGTTGTGACAATACCTCAACTTGTAGCATTAACTTGACAGTTGAAGACAATGAGGAACCGATTCCTGTTTGCGACGAAATTACCAACGTTTCGCTATCTACTGACGGTACAGCTACGGTCAACGCGACTGTTTTTGACGATGGTAGTTTTGATAATTGTTCGAGTGTTTACTTTGAAGTACAAAGAGATGGGGCTGCATTTGGACCGACGGTTACTTTTGACTGTGATGATGTTGGAAATATGGTTATGGTGGTGGTCAGAGTGACTGAAAATATGAACCAAAATTCCTTCGCAACTTGCATGGTCTCTGTGGACGTTGAAGATGCAATTTTACCTATTTTGGCTTGTCCAATTGATATGGCAGTTGATTGTGAAAATGATTTTTCAGATTTATCTGTTTTTGGTGCACCAACGTTTTTTGACAATTGTAATGCGACCCTTTCGGAAACCTCTAATACAAATTTGACCAACTGTGGAACAGGGACAATTACGCGTTCTTTTACCGTAGTTGACGATTCTAATAATAGTAGTGCATGTACGCAGACGATTACCGTCGAAAATCAAACGCCATTTGATGGTACAGGCATTCAATTTCCTGCAGATTACGAGTTGACTGACGCTTGTATTCAACCTGACCAATTGGATCCGGCAGATTTGCCGACGAGTCCAGTTAATTACTCGATGCCAGTGGTTAATGCAGGCGAGTGTGCAATGATTGCCACCAGTTTTTCAGATCAGTTATTTACGATTGCTTTTCCTGCTTGCTACAAAATAGTGCGGACGTGGTCGGTCATTGATTGGTGTACCTACGACCCTATGAATCCGGCAGCAGGTGGGATTTGGACCAACCAGCAAATTATTAAATTGATTGATACCACAGCACCTGTAATTGCTGCTTGTCCAGCAAATATCACAGTAGGCGTAGGGGCAGATTGCCAATTTGGAACAGTGAATTTACCGAGTGCCATCGCTACGGATTGTAGCCCTAATATAACATACACAAACGACTCTCCATTTGCGACCAGCAACGGCGCGAATATCAGCGGTCAATACCCATTGGGCACACAAAATGTAACGATTTCGATAGCAGATGGCTGCGACAATTTATCCACTTGTCAAGTCTCTGTAACAGTAGCAGATTTGAATCCTCCTGCGCCGATTTGTGACGATGGAATCGTTGTTGAATTGCAACAAATGTCAGGCGGTATTATGGCAATGACTCCTGTGTTTTTATTTGAAGAAGGCACAACAGATAATTGTACCGATTTCGATGATTTGGTCTTTACTATCCGACGCGCAAGTGATTTTACACCACCAACTGCGACTGTTTTAACCTTTGATTGCAGCGACGAAGGCAATACGGTTGATGTACAAATGTGGGTAACAGATGAGAGTGGCAATGCTGATTTTTGCCAAACTTTTGTGGAAGTTCAGGACAACATGAATATCTGCCCTGGTCCACCATTAGTTGCCGGTATTCAAGGTGAAATTGAGACGGAAATGGAAGTTGAAGTAGAGGAAGTAAGTGTATTGATTTCGAGCAATTCCAATGCGTTGCCAGATATGACGGGCTTGGAAGGTAGTTTTGCCGTGCCAGATTTGCCATTGGGACAGTCGTATACTGTCGTTCCTGAAAAAGATATGGAACACGCCAATGGTGTTTCGACTTTTGATTTGGTAAAACTGTCGAAGCATATTTTGGGGATTCAATTATTGGATTCTCCATATAAAATTATTGCTGGAGATGTCAACAATTCTGGTGAAATTACGACACTGGATTTGGTGCATATGCGTAAGTTGATTTTGCAGGTTTATGATGAATTTCCAAGCAATACTTCCTGGCGTTTTGTCGATAAGAATTATACTTTTGTAAATCCGACTGACCCATTAGATGAAGATTATCCAGAAATTGTCACTATCGAAAATTTGACCGCAGAAGGCGCTACCAGCAATTTTTATGGGATTAAAATCGGTGACTTAAACAACTCTGCGGTAGCGAATAATTTGCTGGGTGCAGATGACCGAAGTTTTACCGGAGAGCTTAATTTAGTTGTTGAAAATCAATTAGTTAGCCAAGGTGAAACGGTTAACATAGCCTTTAAAGCAACTGATTTTAAAAATATCATCGGTTACCAATTTTCCTTAGAATTTGAGGAAACTCAATTAGAATTTGTAGAAATACAAGAAGGTGAATTAGAAAATTTAACCGCTGATAACTTTGGATTTACCAAACTCGAACAAGGAATAGTAACGAGTAGCTGGCACACTACAGGGCAGCCTGCACTCGTGGATGATGGGAAAGCCATCTTTTATATGCAATTCAAAGCTTTGGCGGATGTCGAACTCAAGGACATTATTAGCATCAATTCCGTAGCAACTGCAGCTGAAGGCTACAACGAAGCGGAAGAATTATTGGATATTCGACTTCAATTTAATGATGCCGGCAATACCGCCAAAGCCTTTGAATTATTGCAAAATCGCCCCAATCCGTTTGCCGAAACGACAGCAATTGGCTTCTATTTGCCAACGGCAAGTCCGGTGACACTGACTATCTTTGACCTTTCTGGGAAAGTGTTGAAAACCTATGCTAAAAACATGGACGCAGGTCAACAAAAAATAATCGTTGACCGCGAAGATTTATCAGCAACTGGCGTTTTGTACTATCGTTTAGAAACGACAGAACACACCGCTACTCGCAAGATGATTGTGTTTTAGACGGTTGACAGTAGCACCTAATCTCTAAGTGAAATAAATCAATTCAAACTCAATAATGCCCTTATCTGCACGTCAGGTAAGGGTTTTTTTTGTTGGTGAATTCGATAAAGTAATTTAAAGACCTACGGTTTGCGTGAAGCATACTATTTCTGTTTTCTAAAGGGAGTTTGAGGGGGCAAAAGTGGTTTTGCAAAAAAAAACTCTATCGGGGTTGTGTAAAAAGGTCGAAAAACGAATAGGTAGCAGATACCCGATATTTACTAAAAACTGTTTTTCAACAACTTGTACATTAAATTATTTATAAAACAAAGGTATCCGCTACCTTTTTACACAACCTCCACTATC
>CAYUNA010000396.1:0-5016 GCA_964445895.1 uncultured Saprospiraceae bacterium
ACCATCAATCATCGAAATAACGTAAGTTCCATTGGGCAAATGTGTCAAATCCAATAAAAATCGGTCTGTAATATTTTCTATTTTTTGCCTAAAAACTTCCTGCCCTAAAGTAGAATACACAAAAACTTCTGCATCAGGCGACGCTAGTAGATGACTATAAATGCTGATGTTTCCGTCTGATGGATTTGGAGCAACTTTCATTTCTAAGTCTTTTTCGGCTAAAAAACAATCGCCTCCCTTATCATATTCATAAGAAATGCGACGAACATTTGGCAGTTGTTCTCGCGTTTCAGATTTCAATTGACCATCGCAATAATAATTATATTTTATGATGATTTTATTTCTAAAGGTTCCACTCTCAGGATAGTGATATTCATAGAGATTTTCTTTATAAATCAACAACTCTGAATCATCGTATTTATATAGAAAACTATCCCGCGAAGACAGCTGTAAATCAGTAATTTCGAGCCAACCATAAGATTGATAAGTCGTCCTGGACAATAGCTCGCCCTTGTCTGTATAGGTAAATAAATTTAGCCATTTATCTGTATAGTCCAAATTGAAGTATTCACTATACTGACGAACGCTACGTCCTTTTTCATCAATCTCTAATTCAGTCTCACTCTCGGTATTCCAAGTTTCTGTAGCAATATCAAAGCGTTTGGTCGTCGTTGTTGTTGTTTTACCATCAGAGGAATAGGTATAGAATATTTTGTTATTTGGCGTTAAGGTCCCGGTAGGTGATTGCGTCCAAGATTCGTAAGTTAACGGCTGGCAATCCATATTATTCGTATAAATTTCTTTGTAGTGATAAGCCAGCGTTCCAGTATTATTAAATCCCTTTGTTTCTTTTTCTATTAAGCACCCATTTTCATTAAAAGTACTATCCAATTGACTGTTCACAATCCAATCTATCTCATTGTGATAGAGGGATGAGTACTCTTCTGTTTTTTTATTATCAACCTCATTATATTGGTATCGTATTCGTCCTAAATAAGTATAATCGGTGTCATAGGAATGGGTATATTTATCGAGCCGTTCTACGATACGATTTTGCGCATCATATTGATTGTTTGTACGATATTCTGTCCAGGTAGAATCGCTCCAATTTCGCTGAACTTCAGTAATTAAATTGCCTTGACTATCATATTCCGTTTCCTTAGAGCGATGGTTTTCTAATAAATAGTAATCTATAAAATCGTTGATAAAAGAGTCTTCATGATATTCATAGATTTCACGATTCTGCTCGTCATACTTCCATTTATCAACTTGCACAAAATCCCATTGCTCTGCATCTGGATTCCAAAGTTCTTCTAATTTTTGAGTAAGGTTTCCTTGAGCAAAAAGGAAAAGCGGCAAAGTAGAACATAAAATGATAAGGTAACTTTTTTTCATATACATTGAATTTAGTAACAAGTCATACTATAAGTTTTTGATACTTATGTAGTAAGACCAATTATTTTGAAAAAGCGTTGGGTAATAAAATAAATTTTCGTTATGTTTACCCATTATTTAACTAAAAACTAACTGTATGAATGCTTTTGATTATTATTTAAAATGCTTTAAAGAGTACGCTACTTTTTCTGGACGCGCTCGACGCAGTGAATATTGGTACTTTACACTATTCCATTTAATTATTACGTTTGCTCTTATTTTTTTGACTGCGATGATTGAGCTACCATTCTTAGGTATGATTTATGTCTTTGCTGCACTGATTCCTAATATTGCCGTTTTGGTGAGAAGGCTGCATGATACCAATCGAAGTGGATGGTATTATTTCATCGCGTTAATTCCGCTTGTTGGAAGTATTATTTTGATTGTCTTTTTGTGCGAAGATAGTCATCCTCAGACCAATAAATGGGGACCTAACCCAAAGAATCCAGCCGTAGCTGAAGCTGATATTATTGACCATTTGGTTGATTAAAAAACGGTAATATAGCTCATTCTAAATTTTTGAAAATGGTTGTTTCAAAAATTTAGAATGCTATTTTTCAGAACCAAGCATTACGTTACGTAAAGTGCTTTAACATAATAATCTCTTTTTCTTTCAAAAAACGCGAACGACCTCGTCCTAAATCTTTCTTTGTCAACCCTGCGTACCACGTCCTATCCAAATGCCGTACAGTATAACCAAAATGCTCAAATAACCGGCGCACAATCCGATTTTTACCAATGTGAATTTTAATGCCCACTTCATTTTTATCTGCTCCTCGAATATAATCCACACCATCCACAATGGCTACACCATCCTCCAATTTCAATCCTTTTCGAATTGCTTCAATGTGTTCTGACTTCACAGGTTTATCCAAGACCACATGATATACTTTTTGTACGCCATGGCTAGGATGTGTCAATTTTTTAGCCAAATCTCCATCATTGGTCAGCAACAACAGACCCGTCGTCGCCAAATCCAATCGCCCTACTGGAAAAATACGCTCTGACGCTTTGCTTCGCACCAAATCGACGACCGTCTTTCGTCCCTTTTCATCACTCAAGGTCGTCACAAATCCCTTTGGTTTATTCAATAAAATATAAACTTGCCGTTGTTCTGGCTGAATAATATTACCTTCATACTTCACCACATCTCCTTCTTGAATTTGGTACGCAGGATTAATTTCCACTGCTTCATTGACGATAATTTTGCCGCCTTTCACCAGCTCCGCAGCTTGTCGTCGAGAGCAAATACCACAATGCGCTACATACTTATTTAGGCGCATACCAACAATCTCTGGAGGAGCAAGTCGCTCGCTTTCCGTAGACAATTTAGTTTTGCCAGAATTTGAGGCATTTTTCTTTTTGTAAAATGATTTTGCCATCGTTAGTATGCTTTTATTAAAATTAAAAAAGCGGCGTAAAGATAAATCTCTACGCCGCTTTTATGTATATCGAATGAACGATTTTCGCTTCGCTTATGCTTCTGCTGCTGCTGGTGCATCTCCTTCACCCTCTTCTTCTTCTGCTGCATCTGCATCTGCCGCAGCACCTGCACTACGCAATGCTCTTGGAATTTCAACTGCCGCAACTGGAGTAGCTGGTGCTACCATCACCTGAATACCTTCTGGTACTTGCAAGTCACGAACTCGGATAGATTCTCCTAATTCTAAATTAGAAACGTCCAATGTCAAAACATCGACCATTTTTTCAGGTGTAGTTTTTACTTTAATACGACGCAAGGATTGTTGTAATTTTCCACCCAATTTTACACCAGGAGAAGAACCTTCAAATTTTACTGGCAATTCCAAGTTAACTGGAATACCATCAATTAAACGTAAAAAATCAATGTGCATGATTTTTTCTGTTACTGGATGAAATTGAGCCGTTTTAACAATGGCACGTTGAGTAGAACCGTCCATGTCAATTTCTGCTACCTTGAAATCTGGTGTATAAATCAAAGATTTCACAGCATTATGAGTAGTTGTAAAATGTACAACTTCTTTTCCACCGTACATAACGCAAGGAATCCCGCCACTATTTCGGACTGCTTTCGTTGATTTCTTACCTGTATCTGTTCGCGATGTCGCAGTAACGTTTACCGTATTCATTATTCTATTATTTTAAAGCGATTTGATTATCGTTCTTTGTTTAAAAACAATAATATATACGCCATTTCTTTACTATTTTTCAAAAGGAGTGCAAAGGTAAGTTTTTAAACCAAATCTTCCAAATGAAATTATGCAGAAAGTTTAATTTTATTCGGTTTTTTAAATAAAATCGCCCAACCAAAGTACTTTTGCCGCAAAATCACGCTCAGAATCATCTTCATCGAGCACTTTTTTAGCAAATTGATGCAAATTGAGTAGTGGATTCTCTGATTTTAAAATATCTTGAATATCCTCATTTTCTTCTTTTAGTGCTAGAATGTCAGCCTTGGCAGGTGCAGTTTTCATGCCTGCCAACTGACCTAAATTGTTAGCTGTCAGTACTGAACTGTTCAGTACACTTTCTGGCAATTCATCGAATCCAATTGTCGCTGGCACAACAGGTTGAAAAATTTTCTGCACCGCATCCCCACTCGCTCGCACATAAAAGGCGCGCCCCATTCGTCCCATCAAATCAATTTTCTGCGGGTCAATTTTTTTATCTTCATCCAATACCTTTTCATCAATGTGCATCCGTAAAACTTCACAAATAATCAAATTACCTGCACCACCTTGGTCTCCCAACGAAATAATATCCGTCACTCGACACTCCATATTCACAGGTGATTCCTTCACTAAAAACGGCTTTACCAAATCAGCTTTTACTGGTGTCAATCCCGATTTCACAAATTCACTAACTTCACTAGGAAATGTCACACTTGCTACCGTCATTTGCCGAACTATCGCATGGTTGACTACGCAAATTACAACCTCCTTATTCTTCTCAATATTGTGCAAGGTGTCCTTGGTCGTATTGCCTGCAACTCGCCGATTGGAAGAAAACACCAACGTCGGCGGATTAGAACTGAAGCAATTGAAAAAGCTATACGGCGCGAGATTTGCCACGCCATTGTCGTCAATAGTGCTAGCAAACGCGATGGGACGTGGAGCTACCGAACCTAATAAGTATTGATGTAGGTCTGGAGTTGGGGTTGACTTTGGGTCGATTATTAGCATGAATTATTTTTTAGTTTTATTTAAGTATACTGACCACTTGACCTGACAAAAGTTATTTTTTGCAAATTCAATAGCGACCCTCTGTCCGCACGCACCACGGATTTTTTTAGAAGCAATTTTTTCCAAAATTGCTTCTCCATTTAGAAACCCTCAGGGGCATAACGACATATTGGCTAAAGTAAATTACTTTTTACGCCGCTCTTAATACACTGTAAAGTAAGTTTATTTCAATTATGAGAAGCGAGAAAATCGCAAGATTTTCGAGCTTCAAAAAACTCACTCCCCCGCGCCTGCGGCGCGGGGCGGTGGGGTATTAAGGGAACAAAACGGTTTTTGCAAACCGTTTTGCTCCCTTAAAATCCATTTGTAAAAATATAAAGAAACTTACTTTACAATGTAATTAATTTCATTAAGTTTATTT
>CAYUNA010000397.1:0-4981 GCA_964445895.1 uncultured Saprospiraceae bacterium
AGCAAAAAATTAAAAAAAGATTTAAATGAAAAAATATATCCTCTTGACAATCCCTTTTTTACTCTTACTAAGCTGCAAAGATAATGTTGAATCTTTGGCATCGGTAACTAGTAAAATTGATAAGAGAGCCTTGGTTGAAATAGAGCCTATTGAGCAAAAAAGTCAAGTAATTCCCATTTTTGGTATCGGTCGATTGGGTTCGAATACGGAAATAAAATTATCCTTTAAGATTGGTGGCATTATTTCAAAAATCAGAGTCAAAGAAGGGCAAAAAGTTAGAAAAGGGAAAGTGCTGGCGACAGTCCGAAGTGACGAAATTGATGCACAAGTCCTGAAAGCCAGACAAGCTCTTGACAAAGCAGAACGAGACCTGGAACGTATAAAAAAAATGTTTGCAGAAGAAGCCGCAACAAGCGAAAATGTGGACGATTTGACGACTTTAGTGGAGGTGTCAAAGGCCGATTTGTCGATAGCTCGATTCAATCAAAAATATGCAAAAATCACGAGTCCGGTTTCGGGAAGAATTATTAAAAGAATGGCTGAACCCAATGAATTGGTTGCTCCTGGACAGCCACTATTCTTGCTAGCTTCTAATGAGGGAAAAGCTTTTGTCATGAAAGTTAATCTCTCCGATAGAGACATTACCCGGGTGAAATATGGCGACAAAGCAATCGCTCGTTTTGATGCTTTTCCAAATGAAACTTTCGAGGGAGAAATTAGCCTAATTTCAGAATCTTCTGACCCTCGCACGGGGACTTTTGAGGTCGAATTAACCATTAAATCAAATGAAAAACGCCTGCGCAACGGCTATATCGGTCGCGTGGAAATTCAGCCAGAATCTGACACCCCGTTTTTAGCGATTCCAATGGCTGCCTTAGTGGAAGGCGATGATGAAGGCGTCACGATTTTTGTGCCTTCCGCCGATGGAAAAACTGCGAAAGAAGTGGTTGTCGAACCGCTACAAATTCACGCAGATTTTATTGCCATTAAACAACCTGAAGTGCCGTTTTCGAGTGTCATTACGAGTGGTGCACCCTACCTAATTGATGGAGATTCGATTAGAACGATAAAGGCTAAGCAATAAATAAATGCCCCGAAATATCCTTTTTTAGACGGAGCAATAACCAATCAATGAATAACTAAAATAAATGACAAAATTAGCCATAAAAAACGCGCAGTTCGTTCTCATTTTGCTGCTCATCGCGGTGCTGGTTGGCGTGCGTTCGTTTATGAGCATGCCACGCTCGGAAGACCCACAAATTGAGCTTCCGATTTACTTGATTACAGCAGTGTATCCGGGGACGAGTCCAGAAGATATGGAAACTTTGGTTTTAGACCCGATGGAAAAGGTTTTGAAGGACATCACTGACATCACAGAGATAAAAGCAAATATTAAAACGGGGATTGTGGTCATTGCCTGCGAAGGGTCATATGATGTAAATTTTGAAGATACGTACAATGAGATTGTTAGAGAAATTAACGCGATACAAGCTCAATTGCCTCAAAATTTAGCGTTTTTTGATATTGAACAAGTTAGTCCTGCGGAACGGGTTAGTTTTTGTATGTATGCGCTGACTTCAGACAATACACCTTACCATAATTTACAATTACTTGCTGAAAATCTGGAGGACGAGATTGAAGATATTGAGGGGCTCGGAACGATTAAAATAGTAGGTTATCCTGACCGGGAAATTAGAGTGTCGCTGGATTACGAACGCATGGCCGCGCAAAATGTTAATTTGAAACAAGTAGCTGGCGTTTTGCAAGGCAACAACGTGAACATTCCGGGTGGAGAAGTAGTCGCTGGGTCAAAAATTTTTAATATTCAAAGTACGAAAGGGTTTAATAATTTGGAGGAAATTCGCAACTCTATCGTATCTGTTGGCGACAATCGGATTGTCTATTTAAAAGATGTAGCCGACGTAAATTTTGCATACGAAGACCAATTGAGAAAGATAGAATACCAGCAAGAAAAGGCGATTTTGATTGGCGTGCGATTGAAAGACGGATTTAATATTTTGCAGGTTGATAAAGAATTACAACAGCGTGCTAAAGCGTTTGCGAATAAATTGCCACCGAATGTCGAATTAAATATTGCCTTCGAACAAGCCTCTGCGGTGAACAAACGACTGAATGATTTCTTTGTAAATTTAATTCAGGGAATTCTCTTGGTAGGGCTTATCATTTTGTTGTCTTTGGGCTGGCGATCAGCGTTTATTATCACGATTTTAGTGCCTTTCTCTATCGTTTTAGCCTTGGCAATGTTGAACGGCGCGGGATATGGTTTGCAGCAAATTTCGATAGCTTCCTTGGTATTGGCATTGGGTCTTTTAGTTGATAATGGGATTGTTGTTTTGGAGAATATCAACCGTTTTATTAAAAATGGAATGGATAAAAAACTGGCTGCACAAAAAGGTACAGAAGAAGTTAGTTTCGCAATTATTGCCTCTACAGTGACTACTTTATTATCCTTTTTTCCGCTGACACAATTGGGTGATGGTGCTGGACTATTTTTGGCTTCGTTGCCACTTACGGTGATTTTCACATTGGTTATTTCACTGATTTTAGCTTTGACATTTTCACCAATCATGTCCCAATGGATACTATCTAATAATATTTCAAAAAAGGAAACTATTGCCGATAAGGTTTTTAGAATTTGGACAGAAAAATTTTATCGCCCGTCCTTAGTTTTTTCTTTAAAAATGGGTTGGTTAGTCGTTTTAATTTCTGCAGTAATTTTCGCATTTAGCATCAGTTTATTTCCCAAAATTGGCGTTTCCTTTTTTCCTACCGCTGATAAACCCTTGTTGTTGATTGACATTGATACACCTGATGGTTCAAGTATGGAAACGACGGAAAAAGCGGTCAATTTTGTTGAAAACTTATTGGATACCATGTCCATTGTCAAGGATTATACGTCGCATGTCGGAAACGGGTCGCCGCAGATTTATTACAACCGAATTCCAAAGCAATTTTTGAAAAACCATGGGCAGGTCGTCGCCAATATGAAGCGCTGGGAAGCCGAAGAGTTTTATCGGACGTTAGGCGAATTGAGATTGGCATTTTCTAATTATCCAGGAGCAAAAATCACGATTGAAGAGCTTAAAAATGCCGTGCCAGTAGATGCGCCAATTGAGATTCGGATTCTTGGGAGAAACTTAGAGAAAATCAAACAGATGGCGACGAAAACCGAGCAAATATTGCGTGAAACGCCTGCTGTTATTAATATCAACAATCCCATCAAACGGCAGCAATCACAAATAACCATTGCTTTGGACAAGGAAAAAGCGGGCTTATTGGGCGTCTCAGAATTGGATTTTGACCGTACCGTTCGCGCAAGTCTCAACGGCATCATTATTGATAAAATCACTGCCGATGATGACGAAGAATATAACCTGGTCATTAGAATGCCGTTTGATGAAAAACCGAGCATTACAGACTTTGGAAAAATCTATGTGACTTCGCTTTCGGGTGGGCAAATCCCGTTGAATCACATTGCTAAAGTCTCGTTTTCGGAAGGCTTAGCGAGCTTCGGACATTACAATCTTAACCGAACTGTAAAAGTGCAGGGAAGTGTGGAAAATCTCGACAATACTTTGCCCGTAACCTTAGAAATTAAAGACAAATTAGACCAACTCGAATGGATTGATGGTGTAAGTTATAACCTTGGTGGCGAGTATGAAGAGCAACAAAAAACATTCGGTAGTTTAGGGATTATCTTACTTTTGGCACAAGTCGGTATTTTTGCAGTTTTAGTGCTACAATTTAAGTCAATCACACAACCGTTGATTGTTTTTTCTGCCATTCCGCTGGCAATTACTGGTTCATTCTTCGCGTTGTATTTGACGGGCTGGAAGTTCTCATTTTTTGCGTTTGTTGGGTTAATTTCTTTGATTGGTATTGTAGTCAATAGTTCCATTATTCTGGTAGATTATATCAATCAATTGCGAGATGAAGGTATGGAACTACAGGAGGCGATTGTTGAAGGTAGTTTGCGGCGTTTCAAGCCAATTGTACTGACGACGATTACAACAATTTTGGGACTTTTACCGTTGACGATTCAAGAAACCAATCAGTGGTCGCCATTGTGTTGGACAATTATTGGTGGAATGGTTTCGAGTTCGGTTTTGACGTTGGTGGTTGTACCGGTTTTATATGGTTGGTTTTCGAAGAAGGAACGATTGAAGGTAGAAGAAACTGCTTGACTCGACAGAAAATGAAATAATCATTTTGATTTTCTGTTCCTATAAACTGTACACGCTCTAAAGCAAACATCATTTTGATAGAAAAAAAGCAATCCATCATTAAAAAATCACCAAAAATATCCCCCTATTATTATACGCCAACCGAAGAAAAACTTAACATCATAACTCATGGTTTTGGGTTTCTAATGAGTATTGTGGGACTGTTTTTATTGGTTATTCGGGCAAAAGAACTGGGTGGTGATTTGACCATGATTACCTTTATCGTTTTTGGTATTAGCCTGATTGTTTTATACGCCGCTTCTACGATTTATCATTCCGTTCAAGTCCCCGAATGGCGACTCCGCTGGGCGATTGCTGACCATGCTGCCATTTATTTATTGACAGCGGGTTCATACACTCCTTTCACGTTGATTACGCTCCCACCGCCTGTTGGGATTTGGTTGTTTACAGCTATTTGGAGTTGTGCGGTAATTGGGATGTTTTTAAAATTATTTTTCACTGGTCGCTTCGGTTTATTTTCTACAATTATGTATGTTTTGATGGGTTGGATGGCTATTTTAGCAATCAATCCATTGTTAGAAAATCTGGCAAGGAATGGAGTTTATTTACTATTTCTGGGTGGTATTTCTTATACCATCGGCGCACTCTTTTTCATGTTAGACAATAAGCTAAAATTCAATCACGCAATTTTTCATATTTTCGTTTTGGGCGGTAGTTTTTGTCATTTTTTGGCGGTTTATTTTTATGTAATTCCAAAATAAGCGCATGTTTTTAAA
>CAYUNA010000398.1:0-4967 GCA_964445895.1 uncultured Saprospiraceae bacterium
CCACCCGCGTTGCCGCAGGCAACGCGCACTATTTTTTATTGGAGGTCGAAAATTTACAATTTTCTCCCTCCTGATACTTTAAAAGAACTTTTGTTACCCTGTACTTAAGTACCTCGTAGTAATTAATTCGGTAACTTTTATTTTTTGTCGAGTCAATATTCTCTTCAAATAATCCACTATCAATTATTCTTATCAAACATTTATCCGTTAATTTGCGGCGAAATTAATTTATGAAGGAATCTCTTAAAATAGCATTTTTCGACGGGCAAACGAAATCCATGTTAACTGGATTTTGTCTCATCGTCGCTGTATCTCTGCTAATCGGCATGGCGATGGAATGGTATTTTCTAGCGGCTGTTCCCTTCGCTATTTTAGTGGGGTATCTTGCATTGGTTGATTTCAAAAAACTGTTTTGGTTGCTGCTTGCCTGTATCCCGATTGCAACAGAAGTAGCGCTACCTGGAGGCTTGACGCTTGATTTGCCTGACGAGCCATTAATGATTGGATTGACTGGTATCTACCTTTTATATATGCTCAAACCAGGGCGACAACTCTCTGGGGATGTCATGAATCACCCCATTACGGTTATTCTATTTCTCCATCTTGCGTGGATTTTTATCACAGCAATTACCTCTCAACTTCACTTTGTTTCTTTCAAGTTTTTTGCGGCCAAACTCTGGTACATTGTCCCTTTTTACTTTCTTGCCGGACGGATTGTCATCAATAAAAAAGACTGGAAAACCGTTTTTTGGGTTATTGCAGTTCCTTTGGTTTTGACCGTTCTTTTTGTTTTAGCACAACATGCCGCTGTTGGTTTTTCGCTAAAAGGCATCAATAAAGCAGTGCGACCTTTTTACAGAAACCACGTGAATTATGCCTGCCTTCTGGTCCTTTTCATGCCTTATATGTGGTATGCGCTAAAATGGTATAAGCGTTTTTCGGTGAAATGGTGGACGGTTATTTTGGGAATTGTTATCTTATTTTTAGGTATTCAATTTAGCTATACACGGGCAGCTTATGTGGCATTGGCGGGTGCGGTTGGAGCATTTTACCTCATCAAATTTCGATTGGTCAAATACGTTTTGGCAGCAGGCACCATTGCGGCAATTGTTGGCGTAGTCTATTTTACCCATAATAATAAGTACCTCGACTACGCACCTGATTTTGAAAAAACGATTACTCACGAAAATTTTGGAAACCTGCTCGATGCCACTACAAAAGGTCAGGACGTATCAACAATGGAACGGGTTTATCGGTGGGTGGCAGGAATGCACATGGTGAGCGCGCGCCCGGTGATGGGTTTTGGTCCAGGTAATTTTACGCGATTTTATAAAGAATATACAGTTCCGATGTTTGCGACGTATGTCAGTGACAATGAAGATGATTCGGGCGTTCACAACTACTTTTTTACCGTCACTGTCGAACAAGGTGTGATTGGTTTACTCATTTTTGTACTACTTTGTTTTCTGGTTTTATTAAAGGGAGAGCAGGTTTTTCACCAAACCAAAGATGTCTTTTATCAACGAATGATTATGACGGCAATGCTTTCCAACATCATTATTTTAATGCTGCTATTGATGAATGATATGATTGAAACGGATAAAGTGGGAACGTTTTTCTTTCTCTCTATGGCTGTGATTGTTCAAGTGGATTTATACAATAAGCGGGAGTTAGAAACGAGGGATTGATTGACGTAAGTACAATTTTAAGGTTGAGAAACGAGTTTGTAAAACTCGTTTCTCAACCTTAAAACCCACAGCCGCTTTACCACAGGCAAAGCGCATTGTTTTTTTGAAGCTCGAAAATCTTGCGATTTTCTCGCTTCTAATAATTTTAATTTAAGGAGTAGGAAATTACCTTAAGATTGCTTTACAAATCGAACAGTTTGACTTTCTCCATCAGCTTTTTCAATTTTTAAAAAATAAATCCCAGCCTCTAATTCATTAGTTTTCAAAGTAAGACCTCCCATCCCTTTTGCCAGTTTTTCATTTTTCAAAATCTGCCCTAAGTTATTCATAATCAACACTTTACAATTTTCATTAAAAGCATTTTCCAATTTAATATTTAAAATATCATCAACAGGATTTGGAAAAATGGTCATTCCTAAATCCATAAATACTTCTCTCATCGGGGTTGTTGTGTCGAAAAAATATTTGCAATACACATTATCCGCAGGGTTTTGGTCAACTTTATTGTTAGGAGTCGAGAGCCATAAACAAATTTGCGGTAAGTCATGCTCGTGAAATATTGCATCAAAATCAGGAAAAGGTAGCCAAATAGATGCACCTGGCAATACATTTAGATTTTCGTAAGTCTTCTGCACCAAAGTCTCCGCATCATAATTGCACGATGTAGGACACGCCACTACATGAAGATTAGCCACCAAATGATTTAGGATTTCATTACCGTGATTGGTGATTTGAATTTGCGCGCCTGTCAATTCCGCTTCATAACCATCAATCATATTGATTCCGTCGCAAGTATATTCCATGTCGAAAAACGTAGGTTGATCAACAGTAATATGATTCAATTCTACATCTGCCGAACTAAAATTACTCATGCCAGTCGTCGCAAACGTTTTAATCCAAAAATTACTACCTGCTACAAACGTACCCGAATTGCCTGCTAAGGTATCGAGATACATACCAGAATGACCTGTGCCAACAAGCGCAATTTCGTCGTCATTAATCGCTAAATCCAAAGCTTCCAATCCTAAAGCTGGAACGGAAAAATTTTCAACAAGTGCCAAGTCACTATCAAACCCATAAACGATTATATTATTATCTAAATCTCGTCCAAGCACCCAAATGTGGTCATCATCTACTGTGCAACGCAAGAATTCAATGTTAATACCTTGCACAGACAAGTCTTTCAAAACCGTCAAATTATCATTGATGAGGTAAATATTTTGTGCTTGTAAAACAACATTTTTATCAAAGCCCATCGACATCATTTGACGTATTGTTCCACCATCAGAAATATCCAGTGTTTCTAAAATTTGGTTTTGCGCATCTAATTTTCTAACTCCATGAAAATCACCAGGTTGTCCACTACTACCAACTAGTAACCAATCATTATACAGCGGAATAAATGCAGAAATATCCCCGACATTCATCACTTTTGGCACTACATTGCCATTGCTAAAAATCTGCGAAATGCCTTCAGCACAACTTGCATAAATATTGCCTTGGTAAGATTTAATATCTAAAAAATCACGGCAAGTCATGTTCAATTCGTAGGTCACTACAATTTCTCCTTCATCATCAATTTCATAAATCACTCCATCCAATGCTTGTCCACATTCAACATCTTCGGCACCTATTAAAAAGTTGCCATTCTGTTTTTGAAACAAACTTAAGACATTAGAATTGTCACGATTTTCGATGGGTGAAAATGGGAATAGACCGCCATTTTGGTTAATGGCGCCATAAATCACAGTAAATTCTTTTTCTTCCCACAAACCGGGGTAAATTTTTCCTGCAAAAAACCACTTTCCATTGGGCATAGAAAGTACTCTTTGTCCATAAGATTCACTATAAAATTGAGCAGAATACTCTAAATTTTGAGAAAAAATGGTCAAAGAAAACAGCAAAAAGAGCAGTACGGGCGTTCTCTTTTTCATAAAAATAAAGACTACGGGTTATATTTGATGTTATATTTGATGTTAGATTTGCTATCCGAGAGGAGTTGGAAAACAAATCAATTGTATTAAATTATTACGATTGATGCTTGATGCCCTGTTTCTGTCACAAAGTAAGTAAATTAAGCAGCATTTTTCAAATATTAATTCAATATTTTATGTGAAATACCTAATTTAAGTGATAAACGGTAGAAGCAGTGTACTTGTTTTTTACATATTGTTTAAAATCCTAAGTGTTTTATTCAACATAGCTTCTGTAAAATCCAAATGCGTCACAAAACGAACCGTCTGTGGACCGAATGGAACAGCTTGAATACCTTTTTTTGCCAGTCTCTGTAAAAATTTCTCTGCTGTCAATGGTGCTTTGACATCAAAAATAACAATATTCGTTTTGACCGGTCGAACGCTTTCTACGAAGGATAACCCTTCTAATACTTTTCCAATTTTTTTCGCTCTCTCATTGTCAATTTTCAAACGTTTTACATTTTTGGTTAAAGCAAAATGACCCGCTGCTGCAATAAATCCAGACTGTCGCATACCACCACCTAATACTTTTCTAACCCTCCGGGATTTCCGTATAAACGCCTCATTACCAATCAGTAACGAACCAACTGGCGCCCCCAGTCCTTTTGACAAACAAATAGAAATAGTATCAAACATCTTCCCAACTGCCTTTGGCTTTTCACCGGTTTCTACCAACGCATTAAACAATCGCGCACCATCCAGGTGTAGCCCTAATTTTCGCTTTTTACATAATTTGGCAATCGGCTTTATTTCATTTAAAGTATAATAACTACCGCCTCCTTTATTGCAGGTATTTTCTAAAACAACCAAACTTGTCCGTGGCAGCCAGTCAAAATCTGGCTTGATTGCCGCCTCGATTTGTGCTGCCGTAATTTTTCCATGCGTCCCCTCAATCAGATTCATCGAAACGCCCGAATTGAACGCCGGTCCACCTGTTTCATATTGGTAAACATGAGAATAATGGTCGCAAATCACCTCATCCAACGGCTGCGTATGAACGTTAATCGCAATTTGGTTTGTCATCGTTCCGGAAGGGCAATATAAAGCAGCTTCTTTCCCAAACATTTTGGCAGCAGTCGCCTCCAATTTGTTGACTGACGGGTCTTCTTTGAATACGTCGTCGCCAACTTCGGCAGTCATCATCGCTTCCATCATTGCAGGAGTTGGCTTCGTAACCGTGTCGGATATTAAATTGATTTTCATATTATTTGTTGTGTCCAAGTTTAAACATGAGTCATATTTGAGCTTTATTTCAAAAAAGCAAACATAAAAATATTAGCTTCTAAAAGTAAATACTGTGTAA
>CAYUNA010000399.1:0-4961 GCA_964445895.1 uncultured Saprospiraceae bacterium
AAAATGGCTTTAGCCATTTTTCGAAAATACAAAATGACTTTTTACACAGTGCATTAAGGGTTTTCTCATAAAAAAATTAAATTGGACTGGGTGGCGCAGAGCGATTTAGCTATTGGTAAAAATCTTGTTTTTGTTTTCTTTTGATAATGAGTGTTTTTCGAAACTCAGTCGAAAAATAGACATATTTCGGCATTGCTCTATCCCCTAAAATTCATTTAACAGTACAGTAACTCAAAGATTCTAAAAAATAAGCAATACAGAAACATGCTCTAAAACAAAAGCCGCTGATTGGTTAAAATCAGCGGCTTTTATTTGAATAGTTAAAACGCTTAATCGAAAGATTGGTTAGCCGTTTCTGACAACTTCACCAACTCTGCGTATTCTGTCGGCGACAAGCCATCCATCACATAATTGATTGGATTCACTTTATTGCCTTTGTAGTGTACTTCGTAGTGACAGTGTGGTGCGGTAGAACTTCCAGTATTTCCAACCAAACCAATTTGCTGTCCTTTTTTCACACGCTCTCCTTTCTTCACATCAAACCGACTCATGTGACCATATAAAGTCTTGTATCCATGTCCGTGATTGATGATTATATTGTGACCGTAGCCAGTACTTCTTTTTTCTACTCGCTCTACTACGCCGTCTCCAGTTGCCTGAATAGCCGTACCTTTCGGTGCAGTAAAGTCAATTCCCTGGTGCATTTTCCGTACCTTATGGATTGGGTGCAAACGCATACCGAAACCAGACAATAATTTAACTTTTCTTGCCAATTTGTCTGCTCGAACAGGTTTGATAGAAGGGATAGAAGCCAACATTTCTTCTTTTGCTTTCGCTTTTTCTTCGATTGCGTCTAAAGATTTAGACTGAGTGACCAATTGACGTTTTAGTTTATCAATTTTTTGATTGACTTCTACCATCAATTGTCCAGAGTTTGAAAACTCCATCAAATTAGCATAACGTTCAGAACCACCGACTCCACCGTTCCAGATGTTCTCGTCGATTGGGTCCATTTCCAGTACCATTCGGTGTATATATCGGTCTCTATCGTGTAAAGAAGTTAAAGCCGAAGATGCCAGCTCAAAATTTTCCTTATAGAATTCGATTTGCTGATTTTGTGCTGCGATTTCGCTCAACAGCACTTTTTCTTGTGGAGATGGGAACAATTTCCAGACTAATAATGTAAATAGAAATCCAGAAACCACAATAGCACATAAGAAGCCAAGGCCTTTTAAAATGCGTTCCTTTAAAGATACCTCAACTTTTTCGTAACGAAGCGTTGAAGTATTATAAATAAATTTTTCTTTTCTCATGCGAGATAGTTCTTAACTAAAAATTCTAAATTTGTGCCCTTTAAATTTAACATCTTCAAAAGCAAAATTGCAATTGATTGTATTGGGTAATGAATTTAGAATCCTGCTCCCTCAGCAGGGGGTTAATTGTTGATTTTTTAAATTAAATTCTCAACAATCAGCCTCGGTGTGTTTTTCTCAATAGAATAAATACAAATATTAATAATTGCTATTTAATATAAATATGAAATATAATATTGTCTCTATAGTTGTTTGCCTAATCCCACAAAATTAACTCCTGTAAGATGTTAAGGCGATGCAAATATGGAAAATTATTTCTTATTCTAAAAAATTTAACCCAAAATTAACTAAAAACATTGCCTTTATTGCTTATTCCATCAACTATTTGATTACAAAGCATAGGTTTTTTGGAAAGATTTTGGCAATGTCTCCTTTAAAATGAATTCTACAAATGGAAATGATTGATAAAATAATGGAATTTGTACATTTGTGGAATTTTTGAAAATAGTATCGTGAAATCATGGTGATTTCAAAATTACTCATGATTTAGCACATCATTCAATACACTATATTATTATGACTTCTAAAGAAATCCGTAAACAGTTTCTCGACTTCTTTGAATCCAAAGGGCACAAAATCGTCCCCTCTGCGCCAATCGTGAATAAAGATGACCCATCATTGATGTTTACCAATGCCGGAATGAATCAGTTTAAAGATTATTTTTTGGGTAACCAAACGCCGAAAGCGCGACGAGTATCGGATACCCAAAAATGTCTGCGAGTAAGTGGAAAGCATAATGATTTGGAAGAAGTTGGACGAGATGGAACGCACCATACCATGTTTGAAATGCTGGGCAATTGGTCGTTTGGCGATTACTTCAAAGAAGAAGCCATTGCGTGGGCCTGGGAGTTATTGACCGAAAAATATGGCTTGTCTAAAGACCGTTTATATGCGTCAGTTTTTGGAGGAGAACCATCAGATGGCTTAGAACGAGACAGTGAAGCTGCTGAATACTGGAGCAAGTGGCTACCGAAAGACCGCATTTTAGACTTTGATAAAAAAGATAATTTTTGGGAAATGGGCGAAACCGGACCTTGTGGCCCGTGTTCGGAAATCCATATTGACCTGCGTTCGGATGAAGAACGAGCGAAAGTAGATGGCGCATCCCTAGTGAACGTTGACCACCCTTTGGTGATTGAAATTTGGAATTTGGTATTCATTCAATTCAATCGAAAAGCGGACGGTTCTTTGGAAAAATTGCCAGAGACACACGTCGATACCGGAATGGGTTTTGAGCGATTGTGCCTCGTTTTACAAAACAAACAAGTGTCTTATGATACCGATATTTTCACGCCGCTGATTCAGTATATTGAAAAAGCGTCGGGTAAGAAATATACCTTTAGTTTTGAGGCAGAAGCGGAGTCAGATTTGGCGATTCGGGTGGTGGCTGACCACATTCGAGCGGTGAGTTTTGCGATTGCGGATGGACAATTGCCAAGCAATACGGGCGCAGGTTATGTGATTCGTCGAATTTTGCGGCGGGCAGTACGATATTATTATTCATTTTTAGATATTAAAAAGCCATTTTTACATGAATTAGTAGGGCTATTGGCGGATATTTTTGAAGATGTTTTTCCAGAATTACATGCACAGCGCGACCAGGTTGCGAGAATTGTACAGGGTGAGGAAAAAGCGTTTTTGAATACTTTAGAAAATGGTTTGAAACGTTTTGCAGCACTCGAAGCAACGAACGGCATTATCAATGGTGATGATGCTTTTGAGTTGTTTGACACTTATGGTTTCCCGATTGATTTGACGGAATTAATGGCGGAGGAAAAAGGTTGGAAAGTCGATAATGTGGCATTTCAAAAAGCCTTGGATGCTCAAAAAGCACGCGGTCGGGCAGATTCTAAAAAAGAAGTTGGCGACTGGACGGTTTTAGATAATGATGCAGAAGTGGAATTTTTGGGTTACGATAACTTGGTGGTTGATGGCGCAAAAGTCATTAAATACCGAACGGTCAAAACCAAAAAAGGCAATGAATTTCAAATCGTCTTGGATAAAACACCATTCTATGGCGAAAGCGGTGGACAAATGGGCGATAAGGGCCTGATGGTCTTCGGTGAAGAAAAAATCGGCGTACTCAATACCTTGAAGGCGAATGATTTGACGATTCATATCGTTAAAAAATTCCCCGCAGATTTGGACGTTCCCGTCCGTGCGGAAGTGCATGCGACGAAGCGACAGGCAACTTCGCAAAATCACTCGGCAGCACACTTAATGCATGCAGCTTTGCACGAAATTTTGGGCACACACGCAACGCAAAAAGGACAAAATGTAGATGATAAACGCCTGCGTTTTGACTTCTCTCATTTTGAAAAATTGTCGGACGAAGAAGTTGCTCAGATAGAGACAATGGTGAATGAAAAAATCCGCCAAAATATCGCCTTAGAAGAAAACCGAAACATGCCAATCGCAGAAGCTCAAGCCTCTGGTGCAACCATGCTTTTTGGTGAAAAATATGGCGAAACCGTTCGGGTGATTACGTTTGATAAAGACTTTTCGAGCGAGTTGTGCGGTGGTACACACGTTGGCGCAACGGGTGAAATTGGCGTTTTCAAAATCTTATCCGAAACCGGTGTCGCAGCTGGTGTTCGACGTATCGAAGCGATTACGGGCGATAAAGCACAGGCATTTTTAGATAAAGAATTGGCAGAATTGAACGCTATCCGAGGTTTGTTTAAAAACCCTGCGAATGCGGCAAAACAAGTCGCTGATTTGCAAGAGGAAAACAAGACCTTAAAGAAGCAAATCGATGCATTGATGGCAGAACAAGCAGGCGCGATTAAGGATACTTTGAAAGCGAAAGTGGAGCAAATCAATGGCATTAATTTCTTAGCGACGGTCTTACCGTTAGATGATTCAAAAGTCATCAAAGACCTCGCTTATCAGTTGGAAAATGAGCTGGGCAACGCGATTATCGTCTTCGGTGCCGACATCAAAGGCAAACCGCAATTGATGGTCACTATTAGCAAATCTGTGACGGAAATAGATGCTAAATACCACGCCGGAAATATGGTGCGCGAACTCGCTAAAGCTATCAAAGGTGGCGGCGGCGGTCAGGCATTTTTTGCGACTGCGGGCGGTAAGGATGTAAGTGGATTGGAGAGTGCGATTGGGAATGCAAAAGGAATGGTTTAAGAACGATAAACGAAGTTCACTACTACAATACAAAAGTTTTAAAAACTTTTGTATTTTATCCCACAAACTTTTGTTTTCTCTCCCGCAAGTATGCTTTATAATAAAAGCCCTGTTCGATAATACCGAATAGGGCTTTTTTACCTAAAAAATTTCAATCGTATTCTTTCTGGCTTTTCATCAAAATACAAAAGTTTTTAAAACTTTTGTATTCTCTCCCGCAAACGAGTGACTTTAAACTTGCTCGTTTACCCTTATTTTTTTGATAAATAGCAGTCAAAGTATCGCTGACGCTAATAATTATTCTTCGTTAAAAACAAAACTAAGTACAAAATTTCGGCGTTTAAATATCACTCAACCTCATTCATAAAGTCTATTTAAAAGTTAAGATTTCTTCCCCTAACTCCTCGGCACAATCTTATAAGCCACCACCCCCAAAACCAAGACCAA
>CAYUNA010000400.1:0-4956 GCA_964445895.1 uncultured Saprospiraceae bacterium
TCTATCCTTTCAATTCCAACAACGCCACCGTCTCAATATGGTGCGTGTGCGGAAACATATCCACCGGCTGTATTTTTATCAAGTCATATTTTTCACTCAAAACCGCAATGTCGCGCGCCTGAGTCGCAGGATTACAGCTCACATAAACGATGCGCGGAGCTTCCAGTTTCAAAAACATTTCTACTACTTTCGGGTGCATTCCTGCACGCGGCGGGTCAGTGATGACTACATCAGGCTTACCATGTTCCTGCGCAAATTCATCTGTCAAAATCTTTCGTACATCACCCGCATAAAAGGTGCAATTCTCGATGCCATTCAACTCCATATTGACTTTAGCATCCTTGATTGCGTTTTCTACTTCCTCAATTCCAACGACATGTTTTGCATTTTTTGCCAAATATAAGGCGATACTTCCGATACCCGTATAAAGGTCATATACATTTTCCTCGCCCGTCAAGCCAGCAAAATCTACTGCTACATCATACAAAACTTTGGCTTGCAAAGAATTGGTTTGAAAAAATGATTTCGGACCAATTCTAAACTTCACATCCCCCAATTGTTCTTCAATAAATCCTTTCCCATGATAGCAATGCATTGTCAAATCCAACACATAATCATTCACTTTATGATTGATACAATAAAAAACAGTGGTTAATTGCGGCAGTTTTTCCAAAATAGCATCCAAAAATGGATTAATAACATCTGGTTCATTTTTATGAAAACTAACAATCAACATCGTTTCCCCCAAGGTCGTTGTTCGCACTAAAATATGGCGCATCATGCCCACATTTGCCCGCATATCGTAAAAAGAAATTCCTTGTTCGATTGCCAATTCTCTGACGGTATTCCGCAATTCATTCGATGGGTCGCCTTGCAAGTAGCAGTGCGTTACATTGACAATTTTATCAAATGCCCCTGCCTTGTGAAAACCCAAAACATCTTCTAAGTTAGAAACACCTTCCGTCACTTCCTCCTTCGTCAACCACCTTTTATTAGAAAACGAAAACTCTAATTTGTTTCGATAATACTGCGTTTCGTCGCAAGGAATGATTGGAAAAGATTCCTGCGGCTCTACTTTTGCCAATCGCTGTAATGCATCTCGCACCGTTTTTTCCTTATAAAAAATCTGCGATTCATACGTCACATGCTGCCATTTGCACCCACCACACACATCATAATGCTTGCAAAACGGCTCCACTCTATCTGTCGAACGCTTGTGAAATTTAATAGGAAAAGCCACCCAATGCGACTTTTTCATTTTTACTACTCGTACATCTACCACGTCGCCTGGAGCTACATTTTCAACAAAGACAACTCGTCCCTCAGGCGTTTTACCCAGACTCAAACCTTTTTCAGCAATGTCAATAATTTCTAAGTTATTAACGAAAACTGGTCCTTTTCTCTTTCTTGCCATTTAGTATTAAATTTTATGGGTCTTGAAAATACAAAAGTCTCTAAGAATTTTGTATTCTATAAAACAAATAGTTAAGTAATGTGTGGTCATTAATTTCACAAAAAATTATTACACATTACTTATTATCAATAATACAAAAGTCTTGAAGACTTTTGTATTTTAAAATTCCGACGTAAAATGAAACTGTACCTCCGGATGATTGTCCTGCGCCATTTTCAGCATCCAGGCACTCTCCGCCAAAAATACTAAATTTCCATCTTTATCTTTTGCCAAATCTTTTTTACGTCGTTTTTCAAACTCTCGCATCGCCACGGCATCGTCACAACTCACCCAACAAGCCTTGTGCAAATGAACCGGTTCGTACCGACAAGATGCACCATATTCATGCTTCAACCGATATTGAATCACCTCAAATTGCAGTGCCCCAACCGTACCGATAATCTTCCGACCATTAATTTCTTTGGTAAATAATTGCGCGACTCCTTCGTCCATCAATTGTATCAATCCCTTCTGCAATTGCTTCTGTTTCATCGGGTCAGCATTATCGACATAGCGAAATTGCTCAGGCGAAAAACTTGGAATCCCCTTAAAATGCAACTCTTCGCCTTCTGTCATCGTATCGCCAATTTTAAAATTCCCAGAGTCGTACAAACCAACCACATCGCCTGGATATGCTTCATCAACTACCGATTTTTTCGACGCCATAAATGTCGTCGGATTCGGAAATTTCATCTTTTTCCCTTGTCGTACATGTAGGTAATTCGTATTTCGTTCAAACGTCCCCGAACAGATGCGCATAAATGCAATTCTATCGCGGTGGCGTGGGTCCATGTTCGCATGTATTTTAAATACAAAACCCGTCATATTTTTTTCAAAAGGGTCAACTTTTCGTTCCTCCGTTTCACGTGGCAGCGGCGTTGGCGCAATTTCTACAAATACGTCCAGCATTTCTTTTACTCCAAAATTATTAACAGCACTCCCAAAAAAAACAGGCGAAACAACCGCTTCCAAATAATCTTCTCTATCAAATTTGGGATAAACTTCTTCAATCATCATTACTTCCTCTCTCAATTCATCAGCCGCTGCTTGCCCAATTTGTTTTTCTAATTCATCACTACTCAAATCCGTAATCTCAATCGAATCATCCTGTTTTCCGTGCGCCCGAAACAGTACCAATTTCTTTTCATGCAAATTATAAACACCCTGAAATCGTTGCCCCATACCGACAGGCCAACTCATTGGCAAAACCGACAAATTCAACTTCGTTTCTACTTCATCTAATAAGTCAAACGCCTCTTTTCCCTCTCTATCCATTTTATTGATAAAAACAATAATCGGCGTATTTCGCATTCGACAAACTTCCACCAATTTTTCTGTTTGTTCCTCCACACCTTTAGCTACATCAATCACCACAATCACGCTATCCACCGCCGTCAAGGTTCGGTACGTATCCTCCGCAAAATCCTTGTGACCGGGCGTATCCAAGATATTAATTTTCATATCCTTATACTCAAACCCCATCACCGAAGTCGCCACCGAGATACCCCGTTGCTTCTCAATTTCCATAAAATCCGAAGTCGCCGTTTTCTTAATTTTATTGGATTTCACCGCACCCGCCGTTTGTATCGCGCCACCGAACAGCAACAATTTCTCCGTCAACGTCGTCTTTCCCGCATCAGGGTGACTGACGATGCCAAAGGTTTTTCTCCGATTGATTTCTTCTTTAAAACTCATGGTTTAGTTGATTGGTTATTGGTTGATTTAGTAATTCGTGATTGGTAGATTTTAGTTAAAATCTACCAATCACGAATGTCCAATAACTTTTACCTGTAAAAATTTGGAGCGCAAAATTACGAAAGATTCGCGGTTTCCATTGCTTTTAAAAACATCGAATACTCTTTTAAATCTATCCAATACTCAATATCGCTTCAAAACTTTCTAAAATCCACTACATTTGCGCTAACTACGGTTGCTATAATACAAAAGTTTTAGAAACTTTTGTATTGTTAAAAGCAGCCCCACATACCACCATACTATGTCTTTATTAAAAAAATTAGCAAGTGAAGCAGTCATCTATGGAGGCAGTAGCATCCTTAGTCGGCTGTTGCATTTTGTAATTTTGTTGCCCTATTTTACGACCGTTTTCAAAACGGGGGAATATGGAATAGTCTCCGACTTATTTGTATATGCGGGTATTTTGATGGTCATTTATACCTATCGAATGGAGACAGCATTTTTTAGATTTGCTAGTCGCGATGGTAATTTTGAAAAAGCGTTTTCTACGGGCACAATTGCTATCTTAGTCACTACTAGCGTTTTTACGTTGACGATGCTGGCGCTTTTGCGACCAATTTCCGAAGCCTTACTCTATCCAGACAACCTCGAATATATTGCAATCGTCGTTTTTATTATCGCTTTTGATGCCCTTGCTGCGCTGCCATTTGCCCGGCTTCGTTTAGAAAATAAGCCCATTCGTTTTGCTATTATAAAAACGCTGAACATCGTCGTCAATATTATTTTTGTATTTTTATTTTTAGAAATCTTACCCAATTTTTATGAAAACGAAGCCTCCCGAGCAGCATCTTTTTTTAATAGTGAAAATAGAATTCTCTGCGTTTTCATTGCTAATTTAATCGCCAGTGCAACCGTTTTAGGACTGCTTTCGCCGATGTATAAAAAAGTAAAATGGCAATTTGATAAAGTTCTTTTCAAAAAAATGTTCCGTTATGCGGCCCCTTTAATTATTGTAGGACTCGCAGCGGTTATCAATCAATTAATTGCAATTCCTTTATTAAAATATTTGCTCCCAGGTACCGAAGGTGAAAACTTTAGTCAGGCAGGTATTTACTCTGCTGCCGCAAAATTAGCCGTTCTCATGAATCTCTTTACTCAGGCCTTTAATTACGCTGCCGAGCCCTTCTTTTTTAAAAATGCCAGTCGTTCAGATTCGAAGCAAGTCTATGCGAATGTAGCACAGGCATTTACACTCGTTGGGGCATTTGCATTTCTGGTCATTTTGCTATATTTGGATGTCATCAAGTTATTTTTAGGCAAAGATTTTCGCGAAGGGCTGGAAGTGATTCCAATTCTTTTGATGGCCTATTTATTCCTTGGATTGTACTATAACTTTTCGATTTGGTACAAGCTGACCGACAAAACTTCGATGGGTGCATACATTTCTATCGGAGGCGTAATTATCACTTTAGCGATTAATTTTTCACTTATTCCTAACCCTGCCTTCGGCTATGTTGGCGCAGCATGGGCAGCTTTTGGATGTTATGCTTTTATGGCAACAGCAGGCTATTTGACTGGTCAAAAATACCACCCAATTCCTTATCCAATTTGGAATATTGCCCTGTACATTCTATTAGCCATTGGTGGTTATTGGTTAAGTGAATATTTTGCGACCGTTGCTGAACCTACGTTGTTTTTAAAATTACTTTTCAATACTTTAGTGTTACTTGTCTTTCTCGGTGTTATTTTTTTATTAGAAAGAAAATCTTTTAAAAAAATGCTGTAGTCGCGTTTTGAAGGGTTTTTCT
>CAYUNA010000401.1:0-4947 GCA_964445895.1 uncultured Saprospiraceae bacterium
ATAAGTCAATTTTTTTTTGTTACACTATATTAAATATTAAATAAATTTTAAGCCGCTCAAATCTCATTCATAAAGTCTAATGAAACGCCAAAATTGTTAGACCAATAGTTTTTCAATTAGTTTATCAAGGGTGGTAAAAAAATAAGGTTTTTGCTCCATCTCAATAAAAATATTTCGTGGTGCGTTTGGTCAGAAGACCTTTTGATTCAATGCCATGTCCCTCGCAAGCCCTTCTCGGGGCTAAGGTATCCATATAGTTGGGCATTTATTAAATTTCACTGAAACAGCTACAGAGTAGCGGCCCTCTTGGTAGAAATAAGTGTGAAATATACCAAACATGAGAAATCCCTCGCGGCGGTTCAAATATCGGATAATGAACTAAAGATTTTCGCCACGAAATTTACGAGGCACTTAATAATATTCAAAGAAAGACTTTTTAAACATGCTCTTAAAATCTTTTTCTAAAAACGTAGAGAAACTTACTTTTCACGGTACTTAAGTTGACAGACGAATTCGAATCCTGTGTCAAATACCCGCAATTTTCTAATTCAAATTGTTAAAATGCTTTATTACAAACAATTTTTCCCCTAAATTTGTGCTTCAAAATTTGAGAACTAGTAAAATTTTCAACCTATGCCATTGCAATTGATAAAAGACGGAGTTGATTATGTGGAGGGAATTACCCGTGAAGAATTTCAGGAAAAATATATGAAGCCGCAACGTCCGGTGATTGTTAAACATTTTTATGGAGAAGATGCACCGCTTTACAAAAAGTGGAATTTCGACTATTTTAAAAATGAATTAGGTGACATCGAAGTAGGAATTTATGATGCGGAAGGTACGAAGCGGCAAGATGACCGTTCGTATAAAGGTGCGCCAGATACTATGAAATTCGGAGATTATTTGGATATGGTACAAGCAGGGCCAACGAGTCGGCGGTTGTTTCTATTCAATGTATTCAAACACAAACCAGACCTGTTTAATGATTTTGCTTTTCCAAAAGTAGCAGACCGAGTATTGAAAAAATTGCCGTTTGCATTTTTTGGTGGTGAAGGGGCCGTGACCCGAATTCACCGTGATATGGATAATAGCAATGTTTATTTGACCGAATTGCATGGCAATAAACGAGTCGTTTTGTTTGACCCAAAATACTCGGATATGTTGTATCGCTACCCTTACGGTACGCATACTTCGATTGATATCAATAATCCAGATTACGAAAAGTATCCTGCATTGGATAAAGTTATAGGCTACGATTGTACCATTGAGGCGGGTGATACTGTTTTTATGCCGTCGGGTTGGTGGCATCATATTGAGTATCGAACAGCGGGAATTGGATTTTCAATGCGGTCAATTAGTCCTTATACAAGTACGTTATTGCGAGGGCTATATCAAGTTGGATTTTTGACGCATGTAGACGAAGTAGCGCGATTCTTTTTGAAAGATAAATGGTTTGATTATAAGAAAAACTTAGCGCACCAACGGGCGGAGAAGGCGATGGTATTATCAGAGACTGTTTGATTCGACAAATCACTAATGGCTGGCTATTCGCGTAGTAATTTTAAGCGGTATCCACCAGCAATACAAAAGAATTTGAAATAGGGCATTCTATGACCGGCTTTTTGTTCAATGGCGATAGACATTCAAATTAGCATTAATTATGACCAGATTCTTACCCTTAATTTCTTTATTAATTTTAACCTTCACCGCTTGCGAAAAAGCTGAAGTTGCCGACATTATTTTTCTAAATGGTAATTTCTATACCGTTAATGAAAATCAACCTCGCGCTTCTGTTATTGCCATCAAAAATGGGCGCATCATTGGCGTAGGTGACGATGAAGTGCGATTGAAACACAATGGACCGAGTACGGAGATTAAAGACTTGAATGGTGCATTTGCGATGCCGGGGTTTATCGAAGGACACGCTCATTTTTCGGGATTAGGAAATAGCTTAATGAATCTCAACTTTCTAAAGTCAAAAAACTGGAACGAAATCGTCGATATGGTTGCAGAACGAGCAAAAACGGCGAAGAAAGGTGAATGGATTACTGGTCGTGGTTGGCATCAAGAGAAATGGAATGAGTCACCCGAGAAGCAAGTTTTGGGCTACCCGTATCACTACGAATTGAGCGATGTTTCACCAGACAATCCAGTAGTTTTACGCCATGCCAGTGGACATTCTTTGTTTGCCAATAAAGCGGCGATGGACTTAGTAGGAATCTCGGTAGAGTCACCCAATCCAACGGGAGGTGAAATTGTCAGAGGAGATGATAATGAAGCAATTGGTGTATTTGAGGAGACCGCAATGGCTGCTTTTAAAGATGCCTACGACGCTTATTTACTGACCCTTTCGCCCGAGGAAAATGAAGCTCGTTGGTATAAAAGTATTGAATTGGCGGAGCAAAATTGTTTGGAAAATGGCATTACCTCTTTTCAGGATGCTGGTTCGACTTTTATTGAATTAGACCGCTACGAAAAGATGGCAAACGAAGGCGAATTGGACGTGAGACTTTGGGCAATGATTGGCGCACGCGAAGAAAATTTAGCAGAAGGCAGCAAAAAATACCCATTACTTGATGTTGGAAACAACTTCTTTACTTGCCGTGCCATCAAAGCGTATGCTGACGGTGCACTCGGTGCATTTGGTGCATGGATGCTCAAACCCTACGATGATAAACCCGATGCGCATGGTCAAAATGTTACGCCAATTCCTGATTTGAAACGAGTGGCTGCGTTGGCTTATGACAATGATTTACAAATGTGTATCCACGCAATTGGAGACCGGGCGAATCGACTGGTTTTGGATATTTATCAAAATAATTTTAATCGGGATACCACCAAAAAAGATTTGCGTTGGCGCATTGAACACGCGCAACACATTAATCCAAAAGACATTCCAAGATTCAAGGAGATGGGCGTAATTGCATCTATGCAGGGTATTCATTGTACCTCTGATGCACCGTTTGTAGAGAAACGTTTGGGGACAGAACGGGCGCGAACGGGAGCATATCCCTGGCGGTCGTTACTCGATGCGGGTGTGGTAATTGCCAATGGAACAGATGCGCCCGTGGAGGATATTTCGGCTATCGAAAGCTTTTATGCATCCGTTACACGAAAGCGAGCAGATACGGGAATGGAATTTTTTCCAGAGCAACGAATGACGCGCACTGAGGCGATTAATTCTTATACTTTGGGCAATGCGTTTGCGGCGTTTGAAGAGGAGCATAAAGGGTCTTTGGAAATTGGTAAATTGGCGGATTTGGTGGTGTTGTCGAAGGATTTGGAAAAATGTGCGGATGCGGAAATTTTAGATGCGGAGATTTTGATGACGGTTGTTGGTGGGGAGGTTAAATATCAGCAGAAGTAACTCCATGAACATAACTTGTCATGCCAACGTTTAGGTAGCATTATTACAATTATATACTGATGTTACGCACCTGCTATATTTTAAATGAAATTAAAAGGCCCTTACTTTTGCTAATATTTCGTTGTGCGCCTGGCGGTTCGAATATTAGGCAATGAGCTAAAGATTATCGCCACGAAATGTGCAAGATGCGTAACACCAGTTATTTATGTGGTTAATTATGAAATAAATTGCCCGCTTCACATACTTAATTTCTATGGAAACTTGGTTCAAAAGCCTCAAGCCACTGCATTCGTTGATGTACGGTTATGTTTTAATCCTTTTAGTAGGATTCATTTTGTTGTCGTTACCAATTTTTCATTTGCAGCCCGTCGGATTATTAGATAATTTATTTATAGCGACATCTGCACTCTCAACTACTGGTTTGGCGACAGTAAGTGTGACTGATAGTTATAATTTTGGTGGACAACTTATCATTTTATTGCTTATTCAAATCGGTGGTTTGGGATACATGTCAATGGGGTCATTTGTGGTATTGATGCGAAAACGAAAACTCTCAAAGTCTAATGCAGATTTGATAAAGTATGATTTTTCCTTGCCTGAAGATTTTAGCATTCCAGCATTTATTAAAAACATGGTGTTGTTTACTATTTTGATAGAAGTGATTGGGGCAATAGTTTTGGCAATTATTTTTGCTCAAAATGGGGAAACGGATGTTATTTGGAAAGGGATATTTCATAGTATTTCTGCTTTTTGTACAGCAGGATTTAGTCTGTTTTCAAATGGTTTTGAAGGGTATATTCATAATTTTGGGCTTAATGTCATTATTAGTATTTTATCCATTGCTGGTGCTTTAGGATTTATAGTTTTTACGGACATTTATTTGCGAGTAAGTGGACAAAAAGAACGAATAACTTTTACTTCTAAAATCATTTTACGTTTTACGTTCATTGGAATGTTAATGGGAGCAGCAGTCTTATTTTTAAGTGACGACAATATTGCGGCGATGCCTGCTGAACAAGGTTTAATGGTCGCATTTTTTCAAAGCATGGCAGCTTTTACTACAGTTGGATTTAACACTTATAATATTGGTATCATTACTCCTGCACCACTATTTTTTATGGTGTTGTTGATGATGATTGGCGCTTCGCCGTCGGGGACGGGAGGAGGAATGAAATCCACAACTTTTACCGCTTTGTGGGCACAATTGCAGAGCACATTCAAAGGACGGACTGACGTTATATATAAAAAAAATAAAATTCCAAATCATCGGGTTAGGATGGCAATCAGCAATTTTTTCTTTTACATGATGGTTATTTGTATTGGTATTTATCTATTACTTTTGGTAGAGAATCACGATAAATTTGAGGTCATATTTGAAGCAGTTTCTGCACTGGGTACGGTTGGGTTGAGTGTGGGAATTACGAGTGATTTGTCTGTTTTGGGTAAGTTATTTATTATTGTCTTGATGTTTTTGGGGCGAGTTGGACCACTTTCTTTTGGCATTGTAATGTTCGGTTCAGATTTTGAAGAAGGAGGGATATTGGAAGAAGATTTGGCAATTTAATTTGTGTTCCTAAGGA
>CAYUNA010000402.1:0-4943 GCA_964445895.1 uncultured Saprospiraceae bacterium
CCTTACATAAAAATATTCTTCCTTAGAAGAACGTCAAATTACTTGTTTTCGTTTTCTTTTTCAAAAAAATATGATGTCAATTACAACACAAAGGCAGGATTTATTTGAAAAAATTCAAAGAGTAGAATCTGCTGACTTTGATAGATTGGCATTGGACGTGTTTAAATATCAGGCGGCATTTAATTCTGTTTTTAAAGCATATATTTCCTTGTTGGGCATTGATTATCAGCAAGTTAAAGACGTCGAAGACCTTCCTTTTTTACCTATTCAATTTTTTAAAAACAAAGAAATTAAAACGGGAGATTGGTCTCCAGCGGTAACTTTTACCAGCAGCGGCACTACTTCTGAAACCACAAGTTCGCACCAACTTTTTTCTCCGGATTTCTATAAAAAAAATGCCCGACGTGGCTTTCAGGGCTTTTATGGTGATGTAAAAAACTATTGTGTATTGGCATTATTACCTGCTTATTTGGAACGGTCAGGGTCATCGCTAATTTTTATGGCAGATGATTTTATTCGTCAATCCAAATATCCAGAAAGTGGTTTTTTTTTAAACAATGTAGAAGAGTTGTTGACGGTTTTAAATGATTTACAAACCAGAAAAGTGCCTACTTTATTAATAGGAGTGAGTTTTGCGTTACTGGATTTAGCAGAGCGATTTCCACAGGATTTGAGCAATATCATCATCATGGAAACGGGTGGAATGAAAGGCCGCCGAAAAGAAATTACCCGCAGAGAACTCCACCAAATTTTTAACAATGCCTTCCAAACCACCGCAATTCATTCGGAATATGGCATGACCGAATTGTTTTCTCAAGCCTATTCTCAAGGTGACGGCATATTTTTTTCATCACCAACCATGCGGGTATTGGCACGTGAAGTTACCGACCCATTTCAAATTCAAAAAGCAGGCAAAACCGGTGTTTTAAACATCATTGACCTTGCCAATTTGGATACTTGCAGCTTCATCGCCACCGATGATTTGGGTAAAGTCAATGCCGATAATTCCTTTGAAATCTTAGGACGTTTGGATGCAAGTGATGTTCGTGGCTGCAATCTTTTGGTGCTTTCTTAATTTATGCTTATCATTGTTTGTTATTGTGTTGAGATATTGAAAAAATGATGTCTTAATTACTACGAGACACTTAATACAACAAAATATATTATGAAATTTCTACTCTACGGCGCAAACGGTTATACTGGCAAACTGATTTTAAAATACGCAAAAGATTACGATTTAATCCCCGTTTTGGCAGGTCGAACAGAAGCCAAGATTAAGCCACTTGCCGAACAATATGGTTGCGAATACCTGATTTTTGACTTAAACAATCAAGCCGTTACACAAGAAGCCTTAGCTGATTTTGAAATGGTGCTACACGTTGCGGGGCCGTTTAAAAATACGGCGAAGCACATGATTGAAGCTTGTCTGCAAACCAATACACATTACCTTGATATTACGGGGGAAATCGAAGTGTTTGAATTGGCACATTCGTATGATAGTCAAGCAATTGCAGCAGGAATTATGCTCTTGCCAGGGACAGGGTTTGATGTCGTTCCTACCGATACGACTGCTGTTTATTTGAAAAACCAACTACCGGATGCCACGCATTTAGAATTGGCTTTTGCTAACGTTGGCGGCGGTATTTCCCACGGAACGGCGATGACGATGGTCGAAAATTTGGGTAAACCAGGCATGGAACGACAAAATGGAAAAATCGTTGATGTACCGATGGGTAAACATTCGCGCTGGATTGATTTTCCAAATCGAAAAACACACGTAGCGAGTATTCCATGGGGCGATGTTTCGACGGCATTTTACAGCACGGGCATTCCAAATATTATCACTTACACAGGTATGCCGCCGAGTCAGGCACGATGGATGCGTTGGGGCAATTGGTTTGGTTGGTTGATGCGGACAAAGATGGTGAAAAATTTTGCCCGAAAGAAAGTCAATAGCCGTCCTGCAGGTCCTACAGATAAGCAACGGGCGACGGCTAAAAGTTTGATTTGGGGACGCGTAACCAATGCCAACGGAGAAACAAAAGAAGTACAAATGACAACGCCCGAAGGCTATACCCTGACGGCTTGGTCAAGCCTAAATATTGCTCGAAAAGTGTTGTCTGGTCATGCGCCGATTGGGTTTCAGACGCCAGCAAAGGCTTATGGGGCGGATTTGATTTTGGAGTTTCCGGGAGTTGAACGGAGGTAGGGTAGTTTGAGTTTTTGCTCACTCTGTAAGAATATTTCTCGTGGTGCGGCCGGACAGAGAATAGCTAAAGACCTATCATTACTTTAAAGTGCCAAAGTAGAACTTAGCGGTCAGTCAAATAAATTTGGCGACGACATTGTTAATGAAGTCCTGCAAATTAATCTAACAACATGAATCTTTCCATTGCTAACCTTACTAAAGTCTACAAAAATGGCATCAAAGCCATGGACAATCTCTCCCTTGAAATCGGAACGGGTATGTTTGGTCTTTTAGGACCCAATGGCGCAGGAAAATCTACCCTTATGCGAACCATTGCAACCTTACAAAACCCTGATACTGGAAGCATTAACTTTCAGGGAATCAATGTTTTAGAGGATAAAATGAGTCTTCGAAAGATACTTGGTTATTTGCCGCAGGAGTTTGGGGTTTATCCAAAAGTCTCGGCGAATAATTTACTGGAATACCTGGCGACCTTGAAAGGAATTTCTTCTAAAAAGGAGCGGCAACAAATAGTCGATGAAGTCTTGGCAATTACCAATCTGACCGATATGCGTAAGAAAAATGTAAGTGAATATTCGGGGGGAATGAAGCAACGATTTGGCATAGCCCAGATGTTATTGAATAACCCTAAATTAATTATTGTCGATGAACCAACGGCTGGACTCGACCCCGCGGAACGGAACCGCTTCCTCAATATTTTGCGCGAAATCGGTACGAATAATACCGTTATTTTTTCTACGCATATCGTTGATGATGTCAAAGAATTATGCACTGATTTAGCGATTATGAATGGTGGTCGGGTGCTCAAACATGCGACGCCGAATGAGGTGATTAAAGAAACAGAAGGTAAGATTTGGAAAAAAATTATTAGTCGAACGGAATTGGCACTTGCTGAAAATCAATATGATGTATTGTCGTCTTCTTACAATCAAGATAACTCGATTAATATTCGAGTGCACGGATTGACACAGCCAGGAGAAGGGTTTGTGCGGGTGGACGTTGGGTTAGAGGATGTATATTTTTTAGCGTTGCAACAAGGAGAAATGGTGGGATGATTCGATTGGTCTGATTAACTCAATTGTTTTGCCAATCGAGTTAATCAAACCAATGAATCAATCAAGTAATTCATCAGTGCCTCATTGCTTCCACGGGGTCCATTTTTGAGGCTTGAAATGCAGGAATAAAACCTGAAATAATTCCGATAATAATAGATAGGGTAATTCCAAAAACGACATTATTCCAACTCAAATAAATTGGAAATGGCATGGATTCTTCAAAGACGAAAAAGAGAATGTTGACCAACAAAAGACCCAATATGCCACCCAAAATACATAGAATAATAGACTCAATCAAAAATTCTAATAAAATCACAGGACGCTTTGCACCGAGGGCTTTTTTTATACCAATCATGCCCGTCCGCTCTTTCACCGAGACAAACATTATATTGGCCACACTAAAAATTCCAACAAAAATCGCGAAGCCACCAATCAACCAACCTGCCATATTCAATGCTCCAAAAACCGAGTCCAAAACACCCGCTAACATCGACAAGGCATTGATGGCAAAATTGTTACTTTCCTTCGGTCGCAAGCCACGAGAGTTACGCAGAACTCCCGTCAAATCATCCTTCAAACGATCAAAAGGCACGCCGTCTTCCGCCTGTACATTGATGGAGCCACCGCGAGGGTCACTGGTCGTAACGTTAGCTACTTTTTTAGCAAACTCATAACCAATAACAATGACTTCATCAAAATTCATCATATTAATCATGCTTTCCCCCGCCTTTTCAAACACGCCAATCACTTCCACTTTTTGCCCCATCAGTCTGATTTTTTTACCAATCGGGTTAATATTTCCAAATAATTGTTGTGCAACCTCATACCCAATAACCACCTTGTTTTGTCCTTTTTGATATTCAAAATAGTTCAACCATCGTCCCTGGTCATATTTCTGTTGAAACATATCATTAAACTCATGGGTAACCGCCACAACATAAGCCCCTTCTGCTGTATTTGACCGATATTTAGCCGTTTTACTACCAATTCCAACATGAAAATCAACGAATTTAGCTGTTTTAACTTTTGCTTTTATATTTTGATAATCTTTATAAGAAGGGTTGGGTCTACGCAGATATTTCCAATAGTTTTCGTGCGGATTTTCTAACATCGGCATTTTATTAATAAAAATCATATCGTCGCCCAATTCCTCCAAACTCCCGCGCACATTGCTTTCCAGAGAATCAACCGCCGACTGTACTCCAATGATACAAAATATACCAATCGTGATACCTAATAGCGATAAAAAGCTCCGCAATTTATTACCCGTCAACTGTCCAAATGCCTGACCGATACTTTCGTAAATGATTTTGAAAAAAATTACCATATTTCTAATTAAGAATTAAATTATCTCAAACGCCTAAACTCCTACCGTACCCATACAGATCAATGCTGTTGAATTAAGCGCGGGTAGCGGATACCTTCAAGGTATCTGCTACCTAAAACGCAGCAAAAAGGTAGCAGATACCCTAAAGGTATCCGCTACCCGTGCCATCAAAATTCCTTAATTCAACAGCATTGCCATACAGATGGGCATTCAATAGTTTTCACTAAACCAGCTACAGCGTAGCGTCTCTCTTGGTAGAAATAATGTTGAAATATATCAAAGCCGCAGCGCGGCGGCACGCTTAAACAATGAAGTTTTCAAGATTGCCGCCACGCTGTGGCTTGAAACGGTT
>CAYUNA010000403.1:0-4939 GCA_964445895.1 uncultured Saprospiraceae bacterium
ATCAAATCTCATGCATAAAGTCTACTGTGTATTTTTTTTCAAAAAAATTATACACACACAATTGTTTGAAGACTTTACAAACGCCGAAGTTAGCAGTTTTTAATAAAAATTGAAATTATTTCCAACAATAAAAATTTTCTATATTTGAATTGTAGCATACAGAAACAATTTCACCTTTTTATAAAAAAGAGACTCCATAAGCTTATTTTTGTCACTCAAAATTTCAAACTATATTAAAAAAATGAAAAAAAATCTACTTTTTCTACTAATATTCATTGCCAATTGGTCATTTGCACAGCAGACAGTTGGCATTTTTCAAAATGATTCTTTGTCTTATAATGGCTATACTCTATTGTTTCCAAATGTTAGTAAAACAACTTACTTACTCGACAATTGTGGTAACGTCGTTCACACTTGGGAAAGCGATTACAATCCTGGATTGGTCGCATATTTATTAGAAAATGGCGACCTCTTGCGGACTGCCCGCATCGGTAGCAATTTTAATGGAGGTGGCAGTGGCGGAAGGATTGAACGATTCAACTGGGAAGGGGAACTTCTCTGGTCTTATAATTATAGTTCTGCCGATTTTCACCAGCATCACGATATTGAATACCTGCCAAATGGCAATATTCTCGTCATCGCCTGGGAACGTCGAACCTCACAAGAAGCGATAGAGTTGGGACGCAATCCACAGACGGTGACCAATGATGGCATCTGGTCAGAACAAGTGGTAGAGATAAAACCGATAGGCGACTCTGAAGCTCAAATTGTCTGGGAATGGCATCTTTGGGACCACATGATTCAAGATTTTGATAGCCTCAGTACTAATTTTGGCGTCGTCTCGGAACATCCCGAACTGATGGACATCAATGCTGGAAGTCCTGGTGTTGACTGGATTCATTTTAACTCCGTAGATTACAATCCTGAATTAGACCAAATCGTCATGAGTTCGAGACACTTGAACGAAATCTACATCATCGACCATAGCACGACAACTGCTGAAGCAGCAAGTCACGAGGGCGGCAATTCGGGCAAAGGCGGTGACCTACTCTATCGGTGGGGCAATCCAGAGATGTATGACCGAGGAACGGTAGATGACAAAACATTATTCGGACAGCATGATGCTCAATGGGTTGAACCCGACCGCCCTGATGCGGGAAATTTATTGGTATTCAATAACGGAATTAATCGCCCCGCAGGCACTTTTTCGACTATTGATGTATGGGAAACACCAATGGATGCAGATGGCAATTATTTGATTGGTGATACGACTCCGTTTGGTCCATCAGTTTTGGATTGGACATTTGAGGATACGCCTAACAATCAATTTTATTCTTCTAATATTTCTGGTGCGCAGCGGCTGCCAAATGGAAATACTTTTATTTGTGAAGGACGCACTGGCGACCTGATGGAAGTGGATTACGAAGGAAATAAAGTCTGGCGATATGTCAGTCCTGTCGTTGGCGGCGGCATTGTTACGCAAGGTGATAATGTGAACAACAATAATGTTTTTCGGGCCTATCGGTATGGTGCTGATTTTCCTGCTTTCGCAAATGTAGCACTCGAACCAGGCGACCCAATTGAGTTAGAACCGACGAATCAGGATTGCCAAATTTTTGAGACCATTGTATCGACTAAAGACAATATTTTAACTTTAGAAAATGTCAAGGTGCTAAATAACCCTGTTGACAATCAGCTTTTTATAGAAAACAAGACGCAAGAAACTGTCTTTTTTGAAATGATAGATATGTTGGGTCGTCCTATTTTAAATGGGCAAAGTAGCAGTCCGTTGATTACTCAAAATGTGGATAATTTGAGTGCGGGTATTTATTGGGTACAAATTTTTAATGAAAATCGAAATCGACGGTATGTAGAGAAAATAGTGAAGCGGTGATTTCATTTAATCAAACTCCTATCTTCAAAAAAGGAAGTTTTTTTCTCCTTAAACGGAAAACTAAATGCCACGTAGCTATTAAATCACGTGGCTATTAAATACAGTGTAACAAAAGTTTCTTTATCTTTTTCCCAAAGGGATTTTAAGGGAGCAAAACGGTTTACAAAAACCAGTTTGCTCCCTTAACACCCCACCGCCCCGCGCCGCAGGCACGGGGGAGTGAGCCGTTTGAAGCTCGAAAATCTTAGCTTTTCCCCCCTTTCTTCTTACTCTCCTTCAACTCAAAATCATAACCACTGTCCAAAAAATCCTCGTATTTCCCTCTATCAAATTGATATAATTTAGCGGGTCGATGCGCTACGCCTTCCTGCAATTCATTGAGGTCAACCAACAAATTCATGGAGATAATCTTCTTTCTAAAATTGCGCTTATCCAGAGTAGTACTTAAGATAGCTTCATAAAGATTTTGCAATTCTGTCAGGGTAAATTTGGGTGGTAATAATTCAAACCCAACAGGACGAGCGCGAACTCTTTGCTTCAGTCGTTCCAAACAAGCATCCAAAATTTCGTTATGGTCAAAAGGCAAATCTCCAATTTTTTGCACAGGTTGCCACTTCGCTTTTCCGGCAATTGAAGAAGGAGAAAGTTCAAAATCACTTGACTTAACCAGTGAATAATACGCTACCGTAATGACACGACCGAAAGGGTGCCTATTCACTTTTCCAAAGGTTTTGACTTGTTCCAAATAGACATCACGGACGCCAGTTAGCTGTTCTAAAACGCGTACACAAGCATCATCCAAAGCTTCGTTCGGTTCAACAAAATTACCTGGTAAAGCCCATTCTCCATAGGCTGGTTGGATGTTTCGTTTGATTAATAACACTTGTAACGTACCATCTTCAAATCCAAAAATGACATTATCGACGGTAAAGGCTGACTTAAAATATAATTTAAATTTATCCATGTAAAATACATACTTTGGCGGAAATTTAGAACATTTTTTGCAAATATCAGATTTTATGTAGATAAATTAGCATCTTTTATATACAATAGACTTATTTGTAAGCAAAGAATACGTATATAAATTTAATAAATATTTATGGTTCTTTGATAATTCCCGTGAAATAGAATTAGCGGTGCATCAAATTTAATTTTCTTCTTACTTGACCCGACAAAAATAAAAATCATAATATAATAGTTGAAAATGGAGCTAAATTAAAGGCGGTACTTTAAGTAATACCCTCAATTGGACTCAAAAAAGTACTTCATATTATCAAAAATATTTTTTGCCAGGTCAAGTGGCTCGTCTGAAAAAAAAGAAAATCGTGGTGCGGACAGATAAAAAAAAGGATAACTTCTAATGAAGTCATCCTTTTTGAAAAAAACTGTAAATGTTATGCGATTGAAAGTTCTTAGTTGGTTTATTACGTTTTTAAACTTTTGAGGAGACCAGTGATTTTAGTGAATATTGATGTTTGATTCTACCACTAAAATGCTTTCTTTCGCAATGGATGTAGACGGATTCTACTTTAGCAATAAATGGCTTTTCAAGACCAAAGTGTATTGCTAAAAATTCATGTTCGTGCATAGATTTATCATAAAACCTACGGTTTGTTCAAAAATAATGTTGTTGTATTTTTAAGTAGCCCAATCGTTGAGCATAGTTTATTGTTTTAAAATTAAATGTGCTTTTTTTATGAAATTTATCCATAAAAAAAAGAGTAAAACCAGAACTATTTTAGGGAGTAAGACCGTTTATACTTTGTATAAAACCAGTTGGGGAAAATGTTTTGAAAAAAGTGAGGGAAGTAGTGGGAGGATGTTTTGAAACAAAAAACGGTTTTCAAAACTATAATTAAAAATTGGCAAGCACTGTACCAGTTTTGATTTCATCCTTTTATATGAAAATTTGTGACATTAATAATTAATTCAAAAACCAAAACAATCAATAAAAACAATAAACCACAACTAATATTGTGACAAATGTCCCAAAAAACAGCAATTACTTTCACAATACCCTTAAAAATCAGCACTTTAAAGGTCATTCACTAAATCATACCCTGTCACATTTTATTTTTACAACTTTTAAATGATAAATTTCATCATATTATCAAAAATTGAGCCATGTTTCACTTATCCTCTAAACAATATCAAATTATTTTTAGAATCGTACAGATTTCAGCGGTCGCTGTTTTTCTGGGGCGAGCGTATCAACATTTGTTTTGGGACGCTCCTTTTCGGGCACTTTTTTGGGAAGATGGTTGGATGCAATGGCTGGTAGAAAGTACAACGGATATGAGTTGGAAAGAATATGCAACAAGTCCAGCAGTTAATCAGCACATTGAGAATATAGTAATCGCCCATGGTTATTTTTATCTTTTTTGTGCACTTGTTGCCGTTTTCATCAAACAACTGCCAAAGTGGGCTGGTAAGATTCTGATATTAGGGTCGATTGCCTTGATTTTTTTGGCAACTTTATATATGAAGGAAAAATTCTTCCATTTAGGGCAATTTTTTGAATATTCCTTACAATTTTTATCGCCGGTATTCCTCTACTTCTTAGTGCATCGCGAAAAGTTGAAGCCCCGTGTTTGGTTACTCATGAAAGTTGCCATTGCGCTTACGTTTACCTGTCACGGTCTGTATGCACTCGGCTATTATCCACGTCCAGGAGTGTTTACGACCATGACGATGAATATCCTGGGGGTGGAAGAAAATACAGCAATCTCCTTTTTGCAAATAGCGGGTATATTAGACTTTGTGATTAGTCTTGGTATTTTTCTTCCCTGGCGGTTTGCAAAATATTCCCTTGGCTATGCAATTTTTTGGGGCTTCGGAACGGCGATGGCCCGTGTGTGGGGACATTTTCACTGGCAATTTTGGGAATCGACATTACATCAGTATATCTTTGAATCGGTGATGCGGTTTCCTCACTTTTTGATTCCACTAGCGGTTTGGTTATATTATCATTATCAAAATGAACAGGATAGGTGAAGGAAAAAGAACAAATAACTTTATATTCCGATATAATACAGTATAACAAAA
>CAYUNA010000404.1:0-4935 GCA_964445895.1 uncultured Saprospiraceae bacterium
TCGTAGTAATTAATCGAATAACTAACCATGATTACCTTTCAACAAGCCCTACAAACCGTCCTCGCTGAAGCCAAAGATTTTGGTACAGAAAAAGTAGCAATGATGGCTGCAATAGGTCGTATTCTCCGTGAAGACTTGAAGGCAGACCGAGATTTTCCACCTTACGACCGAGTAACAATGGACGGTATTGCGTTTCAATTTGATGCAATAAAAAAGAATGGCGGTAAGTTTAAAATTGAAGGTATTGCAGCGGCTGGTGCGCCTGAAATGACCTTAAAAAATGACGAAAATTGCCTTGAAACCATGACGGGCGCAATGTTGCCAAAAAATACGGATACGGTCATTCGTTATGAAGACGTGATTTTGGAAAATGGTACAGCAACATTGCAAGTTTTTGATTTTAAAAAGGGTAAAAACATCCATCAAAAAGGGTCTGACCGACCGCGTGGTAGCCTTTTGGTAAATGCTGGAAAACAGATTACAGCAGCAGAAATTGGTGTTGCAGCTACCGTCGGAAAAACCGAATTAGCGGTCAGTCGATTGCCTAAAATTAGTATTATTGGAACGGGCGATGAACTCGTAGAAGTAGCAGTAAATCCACAGCCACATCAAATTAGAAAATCAAATAGTTTTAGCATTCAAGCAGCATTATTGAGTCTGGGGATTCCATCAGAAAACCATCATTTGAACGACGATTTGGCAGAAGTAACCGCGAATCTGAAAACGTTGATTACTAATAACGAAGTACTCATCTTGAGTGGTGGCGTTTCTAAAGGAAAGTTTGATTACTTACCTTCTGCCCTTGAATCATTGAATGTTGAAAAATTATTTCATAAAGTCAAACAACGTCCAGGAAAACCGTTTTGGTTTGGAAAAGCGCAGAATGGCACCTTGATTTTTGCATTACCTGGCAACCCTGTTTCGTCATTCATGTGCACGCACCGTTATGTTTTGCCATTTTTAAAAGCGTGTTTACAATTAGAAAAAACACCCCAGGCGCAAGCCGTTTTAACACAAGATTTCACCTTTAAGCCTGACTTGACTTATTTTTTACAAGTTAAAATTTCTTACCATGAAAATGGTCAAATTCTCGCCACTCCAATCGAAGGAAATGGTTCGGGAGATTTAGCCAATTTGACAGACGCAGATGGTTTTTTGCAACTGCCAACAGGGAAAGAGAAATTTTCACGAGGAGAAGTTTATTCTTTGTATCTTTATCGTTGAAATTGAAAAGCCAATACGATGAATATTTTAAAAAATAAGTACCTACAATTTTTATTTGAAACCCTTCTCATTGCAGGAATTAGTTATTTCTTATATCAATTTTTTCCATCCTTATCCTGGTGGAGTACTGCGGTTGTAGCAGGAGTAGTTGCATTTGTTTTAAACATAGAAATGAAAAGCTTTTTTACAGGTTTCACAGCCGTAGCATTGCTTTGGGGCATTGCAGCTTTTCAACTAAATGATGGGAATGCAGGTTTGTTAGCTACTAAAGTTGGTGAACTATTAAGTGGCAATGCATTTATTGCCCAATTGGGTGTTTTAACCCCGCTACGATTGGTTTATATAACGGCTATTGTAGGTGGATTAATCGGAGGATTTGGAGCGATGACCGGAAGTTATGGACGGATGATGTTGCAGTCGAAAACTGAAGAAATGCTTGAAGCAGTTTGATGTTTTTTTGCTTTACTTTCCTTTTTAAATTCAATCATAGTATCAACAATATTCCTTCATTTAAGAGAGAACTAATGCTCAATTCTGTTGTAACTTATTTTTTAAACAATCCTTAATATTCAAAACAAAAAAGCCAACTTTCAGTTAGTATTTCGGTAAAACGATTCCAAAGAATTTTAAAATTTCATCCAATGCGTATTCAAAAAAAATATGATTTAACGGATCGTGACTGTGACCGCATCGTAGAAATGGCGTGGGAAGACCGCACCACTTTTGACGCGATTAAAGCCCAATTTGGCGTCCCCGAATCAGATGTAATTAAGCTGATGCGGCAAGAAATGAAACTCAGCAGTTGGAAAATGTGGCGTGAACGTGTCCAAAATCGGTCAACTAAGCATCTAAAAAAACGGGTATTTGACGAAGGTCGGCACAAGTGTAGTCGGCAACGGACGATTTCAAAAAATAAGATTAGCAAACGGTAAAGAACGGGAATTATACAAATGCAGCTTCCTATCCCTTACTGGTATTTCTCTTTCCTTTTATGCTCAAAGGTCAGCCTAACCATTTTTATCTTGATTTTAAAAAATAAAACGAATAGATGAAAATTTTACTGATTGAAACCGAGAAACTACGAATTAGAAACCTTGTGCCAGAGGATCTTGTTATTTTTCATCAATATCGTTCCAACGCTGAGGTGATGAAATATCAAGGCATGGACGTGATGGATTTGGCAAAAGCGGAGGCGTTTATTGAAAACCAAAAAGACAAATTATTCGGCAAACCAGGCGAGTGGGTACAATATGCCATTGCCGACAAATTGACCGATAACCTCCTCGGTGATTGTGCCATCAAATTGGATGCCCACGAACCCCGAATTGCAGAAATCGGCATTACCATCGCTCCCGAAAACCAACGAAAAGGCTACGCAAAACAAGCATTTACAGGCATTTTAACGTTTTTATTTAACAAAGAAAACGTACATCGAGTTGTCGAATTGGTAGCGGCTAAAAATGTTGCTTCCATTCAATTGTTGCATAGCATGGGTTTTAAAAAAGAAGGGTATTTTCGCGAAAGCTATTTTGATAATGGACAATGGGAAAGTGAATTTCAGTATGCATTGTTGAAAAAAAAATGAGTGGAAATGAAGGGTTAAGTTGAAATTTATGCTTATATTGAGTGTTCAAAATAAGAGTCACGTTATGAAAAAGTATCTTGTTTATTTATTTTTGTGGATTCCTGTGGTTGGTTTTGGGCAATTTAAGTCGTCGATTGATTTCGTCGGTGGCATCGGATATTCCTATCGTTTATTGGATTCCAAAGCGACTGCTGCTTCGCTTTCCCCTCGTTTTGAAAATCGAGAAAAAGAGGTAGGGAAAATCTCTCATCGATATGGAATGAATTTTAATCACCGAATCAGTTATAATATTTATTTCAAGACTGGAGTTCGCTACGCCAAGGTCGGCTACAAAAGTGAGGTAAAAAAGTTTTTATTTGCCAACGATCTTCAAAATGATATTGCCAGTGGTGACACAGGTTTTTTTTCAATTCGTGATTTTCAGGAAAATTACAGTTATACTTTTTGGGAAATCCCCTTAATGATTCGGTATGAGTTTAAAAATCAGCACTTTACGCCTTTTTTTGAAATTGGTCTGTCGCCAAATTTTTATGTCAACACTAAAACCCAGCAACTTTTAGATGAAGAAACTTTTGGTACATTTACAAATGAGACAAGTGATAATATCAGCACTATTAGCATGGTCGGAAGCCTTTCTTTTGGTCTCAATTATCCGCTAAATAGGCATTTTCAACTTTTTACCCAACCCATTATCAGGTATCATTTGACTAATTTTACCAAAAATATAGAACAAGAGAATTTGTATAATTTTGGTATCGAAATCGGCGTTCGAGTAGCCTTAGGAACGCGAAGTAAAAAACCGCTCAAAACTTCGGCGGTTTCAAATCCTTAAAATGCCCATTCATCTGTACCCGCTTCCGCAATTCCTCCATTTCTTTAACAACCGGAAGCAATTTATCAAAATGTCGCAACATGAAAATCTGTCGGTCAAATTCGGTAGGAATCCGCAAAAACTCATACTCCTGTTCGATAGAAAAACCGACATGGTGAGCAACCTGATAGGTGTTAAATTGTGGCGTATTTTCGGGAACATCTTTTTTGATATTCATAATGCTAAACAACTCCGTCACTCGGTCGATAATCTCATTCACTTTTGAAAAATCGCCTTCATAATCCAATTCCATGCGGTCAACTGTCGCCGCAGAATAGAGTTTATCAGGTACATTTTGCATTAATTCGTCAATTCTAAAAATACCAATCCCCTCCGTTTTAATGTCTAATTTTCCATCTGCGTGTCGTTTAGAAATCTCTAACAAGCGCAACTCTGTCCCAAATGGCATTAGTTTTTTCTCGATAAACGGCGGAATTCCAAAGGTCGTGCCCTCAAGATGACATTCTTCTATTAGCTGTAAATACCGCGGTTCAAAGATATGCAGGTTGAGTTTTTCACCCGGAAAAGCGACCAGTTGAAGGGGGAAAAGTGGAAGAAAATGACTCATATTGTGTTGCTTATACGTTTTGCTGTCTGTTTAAATTACTGTTAGTAAAAGGGAAAATGTGGGAATTTGTTTAGGGAAAACAAATATTCTCTGAAAATCAACTGAATACAACACAATTTTAGTTTAAATTATAAACAATCCCCAATCTGATACTATTCCATTTTGCATGATACTTGATATTTTTATAAACATCCGTTATCCCTCTAAAATAACTCCCTTGAACTGCTACAGATTTAAAAATATGATATTGAAATCCTACCTCAACGCCCATTTGCAAATCATTAAAAACATCATTCTCTTCATTATTTTCTATAATACCATTCCAATCACTGTAAACCGAGACAACAGGTTGCAAACTAAAGTTAGAATACACACCAAATTTATCTTTAACTATCTGATAATCAATTTCTAATGGAATGAAATTAAATTGCAAAAAGGTATTCTTGTAAATACCATCATCAGTCGAAAGAGTATTAAGATAGTTACCAGTTTGAATCCAATTCGAATAGTAGTCAGATAAGGAACCCCAATTATTGAAATCCTCTTCATCATTAAAATTTACTGAGGTAAAGCCATTTAAACTGAGGGAAGACTCTCTCCGTTTAAAAGTATTTTGACGAACCTGCAACCCAATTCCAATACGATATGTAAACCTTTCGGAAATAGCTACACCGAACTTCCCTGAAA
>CAYUNA010000405.1:0-4932 GCA_964445895.1 uncultured Saprospiraceae bacterium
TTGCGACCAAATTCGCAACTAGCAACGCCGAACTCGCTTAATTGAACATACTATTAATCATAGGAGGAACTTACATTTTAATCTGCTTGATATTTTACTTCTTGCAAGACTTCTTCTTTTTTCGTCCCGAAATTTTACCTAAATCTTTTCAATACAAATATCCTTTCCCATTTGAAGAGCTTCATTTTGAAATGGAAGACGGTGGCTATATCAATGGTTTACATTTTAAAGTACCAAATGCAAAAGGTGTCATTTTTTATTTAAAAGGCAATTCTAAAAGTGTGAAAGGCTGGGGAAAGTTTGCGAAAGATTTTGTGAGTAAGGGCTACGATTTTTTCATGGTGGATTATCGCGGATTTGGTAAAAGTTCTGGAAAACGGACAGAAGCGACTTTGTTTAATGACGCGCAACACATTTATAAATGGTTACAATCCAGTTATTCTGAGAGGGAAATTTTGATTTATGGACGGTCGATGGGCAGTGGCATTGCGGCAAGAATCGCGTCTTGGAATAACCCTAAAATGCTGATTTTAGATTCTCCCTATTATAGTTTTAAATATCAAGTACAACGGTATGGCTTCATTTTACCACTAAATTGGCTGCTTCGTTATCAAATTCGAACCGACCATTTTATAAAAAAGGTAATCTGTCCCATCTATATTTTGCATGGTAAAAAAGATCGCCTAATCCCGTTTAATCAAAGTAAATTATTACAAACCTTAGCTCCTGAGAATGTACATATTTTTCCAATTGAAAAAGGTGGACACAATAATTTACCAGATTTCCCAGCGTATCACGAGTTGTTATATGATATTTTAAATGATGAACTTGAAGTCAAGTCAACCCCTAATCCACTGTACTAAGGGTCATTTAAAAAAAAAAATCACAAATAAATATCATTACATTGTATAACTAATTCATTTTTAGTTCTTTAATTTGTGTTTTAAGAAAATTTATATCGTAAGTGAAAAGGATTCAATAAGAAAATATTACAATGGAATTCTAATTACGAAATAAGTTTTAGACACACCTTCACACCATTTTATATGCAAATTCTACACATTAGTACAGAATGCTACCCTGCCGCAAAAGCTGGCGGCCTCGGCGATGTTGTTGGCGCACTTCCCAAATATTTAAATAAAGCAGGCATGCCAACTGCCGTCATTATGCCAAAGTATCAGACCAAATGGTTGATGCAACAAAAATACCGTGAGGTGCACCGTGAGACGGTGCCATTGCATTTTGAGAGGATTGACTTTATAGTGCAGGCTGTTGTGGATGCTGATTTAGGATACGATTTATATGTGGTCGATATTCCTGGAAAATTTGACCGCCCGGGCGTTTATTTGGATGATAATGGACAGGCATGGGGTGATGAATTGCAACGATATATTTGTTTCCAACTAGCAGTACTAACTTGGGTGCGTAATTTTGCAGAGAAACCAAAAGTACTACATTGCCACGACCATCATACAGGACTGATTCCTTTCTTTGTAAAACATGCTTTTGAGTTTCGGGTATTGGCTAATATTCCAACCGTTTTTACGATTCATAATGGAGCGTATCACGGGGCTTTTAGCTGGCATAATTTACACTTATTACCGAATTTTGATACCGCAGCAAGTGGGCTATTGGAATGGGAAGGCACTGTTAATCCATTGGCGACGGGCATCAAATGTTCGTGGGTCTTCACGACCGTTTCACCTGGATATTTGGATGAATTGCGAGGTAATTCTAACGGGCTGGAAAATTTGATTAATAGTGAAATGGGCAAAGCTCGTGGGATTTTAAATGGTATTGACAATAATGTTTGGAATCCGAAAACGGACAAATATTTGAAGCACCATTTGAAAAAAAGTGCAGATAAATTTAAAAACACCAATCGAGCAGAAATTTTAAAGCATTTTCAATTGAGTCCAGAGTTGCCAATTGTTACTTTTATTGGTCGATTGGCGCGAGAAAAAGGAGCGGACATTTTACCCAATTTGATAAAAACAGCGATTCATAGTGGCATTCAAGCCAACTTCCTAATCTTAGGGACGGGCGACCCACATTTGCACCATGTTTTTCATCATTTAAAAACTGAATTACGAGGTCGATTTGATGCAGCTTTGGAATATAATGAAGGATTGGCACGACTGCTTTATGCTGGATCAGATTTTCTATTGATGCCGTCCCGTGTTGAACCGTGTGGACTGAATCAAATGTATGCTTGCCGCTACGGAACAATTCCGATTGTTCGCAGTATTGGTGGCTTACGTGATTCTATTCCGGATATTGGAGAGCCAAATGGTCAAGGTCGAGGTATTCGTTTTGACAATTTCACGCTGGAAGATGCCATGTTGGCAGTGTATCGAGCAACAGAAGTTTATCGAGATAAAGAAGCGTTGAAGGCGATTCGGAAACGAATTATGGCAGTTGATTTTTCCTGGGAAAATTCAGCTGGGACGTATATGGAAATTTATAAGCAAGTGATGTCATAGTACGGTTTTGGGGAGTTTAGAAAAAGGAAAAACTCTCTTTTAAAACAGTCTTGTACTATTTTAAAATTAGTCGCCGATTCAGTAAACATAACAAGTTCTTTTTCTTTTAATAAAAAAACGATAATTTTACCAGAAGGAAAACACACTTTAAACTAAATGTAGATTATGATTAAAATGATTTCCGTAATCCTCGGAGGAGGAGCAGGAACCCGCCTATTTCCGCTTACAGAACATCGCTCAAAACCAGCCGTTCCCATCGGTGGAAAATATAGATTGATTGATATTCCAATTTCAAATTGTCTGAATTCTGGTGTGCGCCGAATGTTTGTCTTGACGCAATTCAACTCAGCGTCACTTAACCAGCATATTAAAAACACTTACCATTTTGATAGTTTCAGCACCGGTTTTGTGGATATTTTAGCCGCAGAACAGACGCGTGGAAACGAAAACTGGTTTCAAGGAACTGCCGACGCCGTGCGGCAATGCATGGTTCATTTACAAAATCACGAGCATGATTATGTCCTCATTTTATCGGGCGATCAGTTGTATCAGATGGATTTTGAGGAGATGATTAAATACCATATCAAAAAGAAAGCAGATTTGACGATTGCTACTATTCCCGTAGTTGCGCGTGATGCTTCTGGATTTGGGATTATGAAAGTGAAAAGTGACGGAATGATTGATAGTTTTGTGGAAAAACCAGCAGCCGAAGAACTATCAAAGTGGGAGTCGGAAGTCTCGGAGGAAAAACGCGCAGATGGTAAAGTCTTTTTGGCGTCGATGGGTATTTATATTTTCTCTCGAAAGGCGATGGGCAAATTGTTGAAAGACCAGGAAAAAGCGATTGATTTTGGTGGAGAAATTATTCCTTCTGCTATTAAATCTGGTTATAAAGTAGCGAGTTACGAATACAACGGATATTGGGAAGATATTGGTACGATTCGGTCTTTTTTTGAAGCTAATTTGGATTTGACCGACGATGTACCAGCATTTAATTTATTTGACAATCATTCTTTGATTTATACGCGTCCTCGGATGTTGCCGCCTTCAAAGTTTTTTGGTAGTACATTTAGAAAAGCAGTTATTGCAGAGGGTTGTATCATTCATGCCGAACGAATCGAACGGTCAATCGTTGGAATTCGCTCCCGAATTGGACAATACACCGTAATTGAGAATTCAATTATCATGGGTAACGACTCTTTCCAAACCCTACAAGAAATGTCGAAAACAGACATTCCAATGGGTATTGGACGACACTGTATTATCGAAAATGCGATTATTGATAAAGATGCTTGCATTGGTCATAACGTCGTGATTCGAGGTGGTGAAAATTTACCTGATGAAGAAACCAAAACTTACATGGTCAGAAATGGGATAGTCGTCGTCAAGAAAGGTGCAATCATCAAACGTGGTAGCCGAATTGGTATACGTGGCGCAGATAGATAAATCATAATGACATCCGTTAAGTACCGTGTAACAAAAGTTTCTTTAGTTTTTAAGGAGGTCGAAAATTTGCAAATTTTCGACCTCCAATAAAAACAATGCGCGTTGTCTGCGGCAACGCGGGTGGGGAATTTGAGAAAATTTAAACAAACTTTTGTTACACGGTATTAAGTGCCTCGTAGTAATTAATTCGGTAATTTTTAATTGAAATGCGGTGCAAAATTCTCATATTTCAGGCTATTGATTACTCCTCCTCTTTTCTCGAAAAAATGCTTTCATCAAGCCCATACATTCTTCATTCCTAATCCCAAATTCGACTTTTGTCTTTGGATGTAGCAACGCTTTTCCATAGCGCATAAAACCTGTTTTATCTTCACTTGCGCCGTAAACTACTCTGGAAAATTGCGCCCATGCCAACGCCCCCGCACACATAATGCAAGGCTCCACCGTAACGTACAAAGTACAATCATGTAGATATTTACTCCCCAAATGATTAGCCGCTGCCGTGACTGCCAGCATCTCTGCGTGTGCTGTGACATCGTTCAATAATTCAGTTTGATTGTGTGCTCGTGCAATGATTCGCTCTTGACAGACGACGACTGCACCAATGGGAATTTCACCTTGTTCGTAAGCTTTTTGAGCTTCTAATAAGGCTTGTCGCATGAAATAATTATCGTCAAAAGGTGTAATTTTTTCCAAAAGAATATTTTTACTTTGTTGAAAGAGGCGACAAAGTAAGGAAGGTATTTTTATAAAACAAATTTGGATTTTGAATTCAATACATTGTAAAGTAGGTTTCTTTATGTTTTTAGAAGCGAGAAAAGCGCAAGATTTTCGAGCTTCAAAAAACTCACTACCCCGCGCCGCAAGCAACGCGCACTATTTTTTATTGGAGGTCGAAAATTTGCAATTTTCTCCCTCCTGATAATTCAAAGAAACTTTTGTTACACTGTATTCAATCATGGTAATCAAAAACCTTAATTTTAAACATTCGCTGTTTTCAGCC
>CAYUNA010000406.1:0-4919 GCA_964445895.1 uncultured Saprospiraceae bacterium
TTTTGGATGATTAAAACCATCCCGCGGTTGGAAATCTCATTGGCCACGGAATGCCTGCCAAAATTACGAATAATGCAATTAAAAACAGCCAAAAAGAGGTTTTAAATTTTTTCAAATCGGTTGCACCACGTTTGCTTCTGCCATAACCGATGGTAATTAGAATGATGGCAAGTATCATCATGGTTAAATGTTCGACTGAAAAAAATCTCAAGGTACTGTCTTTCATGACCTCCGCATTGATTTTGTACCAGCCATTTCCAAAGTACAACGCCAAACCTAGAAGCAACATCACATGCGCCGAAATCATGGTAAATAAGTTAGCTTTTCGGTCGCTATCCGTGAAGGTACGGCCAGAACGCCATCCTGTGAAAGCATTGTAAATAGCGTATAGCAATAAAGCCAAAAGTACCCAGCGAAGTCCTGAATGGGCATGTTTAAGTATATCCATAATGGTCTATTTATTAGTGAATAATTTCTTTGATTATGCTCTTAGTAAAACTGTAAATTACTACGCGGCACTTAAGACACAAACACTTCAATATTTTTTAAAATACCTGCTCGGCTATTTTTCGAATAGTCGCTGCATCGCCCATCGTATAATAGTGTAAGCATGGTACGCCTCGTTTTTTTAATTCTTTGGACTGCATCACCAACCATTCTATACCTACTTCTGTTCGTGCTTTTGCATTTTTAGCACCTTGAATAGCCGCAACCAAATCCTCTGGTAAATCCAGGTGAAACAATCGAGGCAAGCTATTTAATTGATACAATTTTGTCAAGGGCTTCAAGCCAGGAACGATAGGAACATTGATACCTGCTTTACGGCAAGCATCGACATAAGCAAAGTATTTTTCATTATCAAAAAACATCTGTGTTACAATGTAATTTGCGCCCGCATCGACTTTTGCTTTCGTCCATTGCAAATCAAAATCCATATTCGGCGCCTCAAAGTGCTTTTCAGGATAACCCGCAATACCGATGCAAAAATCAGTTTTTTCACCATTTTCAATATTGCTATCGAGGTATTTTCCATTATTGATATCATTGAGTTGGTTGACCAAATCAATAGCATAATTGTGTCCGTCGGGTTCGGGTAAAAATTTACCATCAAACTTTCGAGCGTCGCCGCGCAAAGCCAGAACGTTATTGATATTTAAGAAGTTAAGGTCAATCAATGCGTTTTCCGTTTCTTCTTTACTAAAACCTCCACAAATTAAATGCGGCACGGCGTCAATACCATAGCGGTGCATGATTGCTGCGCAAATACCTACTGTTCCTGGGCGTTTTCGAATAGCTATTTTTTCAAAATAACCACTCTCTCGTTGCTTGTAAGAAAAGTCTTGACGGTGATAGGTCACATCAATAAACGGAGGTTTGAATTCCATTAATGGGTCAAGCGTATCGAAAATAGCTTTCATGCTACCGCCCTTTAGTGGCGGTAAAACTTCAAAAGAAATTAATGTCTGCCCATTGGCTTTATCAAAATAGTCAGTAACTTTCATTTATAAAATATATTGGTATATCAGTGTATTTATTACATCGGTTGGTGGCGCAATTACGACATCCTAACGGGAATTGGTGGGCGGTAGTTTTTAATTTGCTTATTTTTGCAGCGCAAAATTACAAAATTGTTTGACGAATGTTTCTATTTTTAAAAACTGATTTTGTTACTGCAAAGTTAAGACGACTAAATCTAATAGTTATTGAAGGAAATTGGAAAAGGTTAATCAGACGAATTACAAATAACGAATCACGAGCGTATGGTTTCATTGAATAAAATTTTTAAGAAATACACAGGTAGATTGCGGAGTTTCAAAGCTGTTTATGTGATAAATAATTTGCTGAACGGCAAAAAATTGGCGCACAATAAGGAATTGTATAAAAGATACGGACTGAATCGAAGTATATACAATAGCGTCGGTAGTCAGGTTTTTGAAAATAAATCGACAGATATTCCCTGGCTTGACCAACCAAACGGGCGCGAACAGTTGTTAAAGCATCCTGATTTTCAAAAAATGGACAAAGTGCTTCAAGAACAAGTTTTGAACTTTGAAGAAAATGGGTTCATGATTTTGCGTAATTTTTTTACAGAAGCAGAGGTCAAAAAATCGAATGAAGAAGTCGCTAAGTTGTTAGCAGAACAAAAAGCAGATTTTAATTATACCGGGAAAAAATTGATGGAAGCCTACAAGGATTCCCCATTTATTGAACAGACTTTTTATAAAAATAAACGACTGTTAGCATTACTGAGTTTTGTGATGGGTAAGAAAATTTTACCATTTCACACTATCCATTTTATCGAAGGCAGTGAACAACGGGCACATTCGGACAGCATCCACATGACGACCGAACCCGCTGGATACATGACCGCAGCTTGGGTAGCCTTAGAGGATACGCATTCAGGAAACGGGCCACTTTTCTATTATCCAGGCAGTCATCGTTTGCCTTATATTATGAGCACGGATTATGATTCGGGGAACACAAAATATATGATAGGGGAGAAGGTTTATACCAATTATGAAGATAAAATTGCGGCGGTGATTGCGGAACATAATTTGAAAAAAGAATATTTCTTTGCGAAGAAAGGAGACGTTTTGATATGGCATGCCAACTTGCTACATGGAGGAGAAGGGATTAAAGAGGCCGGAACAACCCGCAAGAGTATGGTGGCACATTATTTTTGTGAAGAGGTGATTTGTTATCATGAAATTTCGCAACGTCCAGCGTTATTGGAAGGTCACGATGATTAAAGGATAACATCAGCGTGTAATTTTAAAATAAACAAAAAAAGGACCGCACTTCACATCCCTGAAAAGGCGGTCAATACCCAGAACATACATGCTTTTAGGTCATTGAGATTAATTCGCGTTCCTGAATCGAATCAGTCAAGTAAATCCAATCGGTATTGTTGGATTTTTTGAATTAATTTTTGTGGATAATTCGGGTCTGTCGCATAGCCTAATTTTTTCAAACCATAGGCCCATGCTTCGTAGTCATTACCATGTTTTTTGAGTGATTTGTAGCGACCGTTCGCAATAAACTTACTGTGTGCTCGCCAACTTTCCCATGGACTTTTATATTTTCTGAAAAAATCTTTGTGGTGGTCGTCATTAAAATTAGCACAGTGTCCCTTTTTACAATTTTTAGAAAAGCATTTGATACCAAAGTGATTGTTGTTTTTGGTGGACAACCCACTGCGTCCCGCGTTACTTTCAAGCAAGGCTTGCGCCATTTTGATACTTGCAGGAATGCCATATTTTTTACCTTCCGTCTGTGCCACATCTTTAAAACGACGAATGTATGATTTGACCTGTCGCGTCTCTGCATTGTCACCCGGTGCATCTGCGAATACACGAGAATTATCCTTTAACGAAACATTTTGGGCAAATCCAGAACTATTTTTATCAGTTGATTGACCATCTTCACGGTCTGCAATAAAAGTGTCTGGTGATTTCATATTGACTGAAAAGGACAAATCTTTTTTGAAAACAATATAAACAGCAAACGCTAAGAAGGCTAATTGAAACCACGTCATTTGAAACGGTAATTTCCAGCGCATATTAAAATTAGCATGTTGAGTTCGTTTGAAAAATTGATATTTTGCTGCAACAAAAAGTTTTGTCAAAATTTGAAAAACCTTTTTTATCAGTACTTCAAAATTTAATAGTGTCAAATTCAACTCACTCATTTTGCCCTGTACGCCTTGCCCATTATTAAACAAGTCGTCCTTTTGAGCATATTTTTCTTTATTTTGGAAACTATTTGGTGTATTTTGTCTCATTTTAGAGAAATTGATAAAGTTTTTGTAACTTTAGGTTTCAAAATAATCAAAACAATTGTTTTAATCTAACCACAACGCAAAGATAGTAACAAATTGTTTTAAATTCCAAATAAAAATAAAACAATTTTTGTTTAAAATGAAGAAATTCTCAGAACACATTGTCAATCAGCGATTTAAAGAAGTTTTTGAAGAACTCGAAAAATTGAACCTTATCAAAGGTAAATCTGATATTGCTAAAAAGCTTGGAACTTACAATCACGTTATTAACTCTATTTTAAAAGGTCAACGAAACGTTACGGTTGACCAATTGAATAAGTTGTTTTTACTTTTTGGGATTGATGCAAACTATTTATTTGGTCTTGCGCCTGATATGTTTTTAAATGGAATTCCAGGTCGAGAAGATTTTCCGTCGATGAGTTTGGGTGAGCGAAATATGCGCAGCGGTCGGCAGAATATTACGTTGGTGCCCAATCGGGCATTAGCCGGTTATGCAATAGAACATCACGACGCGGACTTTATGAAAGAATTGCCAAAATTTTCTGTGCCCAATATGGAAGGTAGTTTGATTGCTTTTGAAATTAGCGGCGATAGTATGTATCCGACAGTAACCAACGGCGATGTAGTGATTTGTGAACCTCTTGAACGAGGAGATACTTTGCGAGACAATCATGTTTATGTTATAGTGACAGACGTGGTGGTGGCAAAGCGGGTACAGCAGATTCGAGAAGAAAATGAAGCGGTGCAGTTGCGTTTGATTTCGGATAATGGAACCGTTTATAAACCTTATGAAGTGGATATTTCGGACATTCGACAAATTTTGAAAGTGAAGTGTCGATTGACTTCATATGCAATAAGTTAATTATGTTAAACGTAAATCATTCCGAATTTTTACCCTTTGAAATCCTTTTTTTATCTTGTTTATAAAGGGAGTTTGAGGAATAAAACGGTTTGTAAAGACTGTCTTGTTTCCTTAACACAACCCCAGAGTGAGTTTTTTGAAGCTCGAAAACCTTGCGATTTTCTCACTTCTCCTAGTTCAAAGGAACTTAACTTTACACTCTACTACCGTGTAACAAAAATTTATTTGAATTTTCTCAAAGGGAGTTTGAGGGATAAAAAGCGTTTGCAAAAACGCTTT
>CAYUNA010000407.1:0-4916 GCA_964445895.1 uncultured Saprospiraceae bacterium
ATCGTCCAACGTCGCCGCATTACAATCTTCGTCAATGCCGTTGTATGGAATTTCTGTTGCATTCGGATTAATCATTGCATTTGCATCATCACAATCCTCTGCCAAAGAGAAACCGTCTTGGTCTAAATCATCGTCCAAAGTTGCTGCGTTACAATCTTCATCAATGCCGTTGTATGGAATTTCTGCTTGAAAATTTTCACAAAAATCTGTACACAATTCAGGTGCACCGCCATTGACCCAATGCTGAATTTTGGTCAAATCTTCCATGCTAATTGGCGTACCAACGCGGCTATTCATGGCGGGCAACGGCATCGGCGTTCCGCAGCCATCGTAGCCGTTGATATTGATAATATCGACTAACTTTGTTTCGGTCAAAAGGCTGGTTTCGCAGATATTTCCACCTGCCACAGTTGAGTTATAAAAACGTAAATCCAAACCGCCCTGCGCACCTTGTCCGTGACAATTTAAACAGCCATTGTCCGCAAAAATTGGCGCAATATCCATCCAACCCAAGCGTCCATCATCACATAAATCAGTGTCGTCACTAACGTAGCCCGCGGGTTGTTCGCAAGCATCAACCGAGTTCATGGCATCGCCCAAACCATCTTCGTCCGCATCCAAATACCAGGTCAATTCGCCTGGTCCGTCGCATACCCCACAGACATCAATTTCTCCCGCACAGGCATCCTGATTGATTTGAAATTGCATTTCTGCCAAAGAAGCACAATTCCCCCCGTCATGTGTGGTCAAAACGGTAATGAGAATTTTTTCTACGGAAATACCACCAAAATTTGGCCCGCCAAATCCTTCATAATCTGCCGTCTCGGGAGCTTGCGGAAATTCATATTCGCCTAACTCCACCCATTCCGTGCCATCTATCGAATAATCAATGACCACATCTTTTGCACCCCAACCACTTTCTCCTGTTCGGTTGGCATTCCAAACCTGCGAAGAATCAATGACATGCGACTCCTGAAATTCATATAAAATCCAGCGCGAATTGCCTCGAATCGCGTTGGGATTGGCAGAAGTGCTGCACGATACCCAACTTTGATTCCAATAATTGCCGTTTTCCGCACATTGAGCTTGCAGTGCAAGGGTACTGATGAGACAGAGTATAAAAAGTATATATTTTTTCATTTTATGTTGATGCTTTATTTTTCAATTGTTATTAAACAAATTGTCGGTTGTAGGGGCGCGTACCTTTGTGGTCGCCCAACGTGTTTAAATTACGGCATTGGGCGACCACAAGGGTACGCCCATACATATATCCGAATTTTTGCGATGTTTCGTGGGCATTTACCCCATAAAACCCAACGGTCCACCTCCAGGCGTCGGTGTCCAAAAATTATTAATATTCGAAAAAATCTGGTCTAAATCAGCCGAAGAAGCCCCAAACCACAGCGCCAATTCCGCAAAATATTCATCACAAGAAGTACTTGGAATCAGCCGACCACCACCCAAATCTATCGGATTATCAAGATATAGACTTGGGTACGTTCCGTAAAGTTTTTGACCATCGACTGCACCACCAAATACCAGTGCATTACCGCCCCAGGCATGGTCAGCACCGTCGCCATTGGAGATTAATTTTCTACCAAAATCCGACATCGTGAAGCCGACCACATCGTTTCCTACGCCCAATTCTTCCATCGCTGCATTGAACGAACCAATGGCAGCATCCAGTTGCGTCATCAAATCGGCGTGGTCAGTCAGCATATCCGCGTGGGTATCAAAACCACCAAATTCAACGAAAAAAGTCTGATTGTTCACATCCAAAATATCCCGTGCCGCAATGGTTTTGGCGACCATCAATAAGCGTTGAGAGAGACTGTCATTGCCAAAAGGCGTGGTAATTGGAGTACCCGTCGCAATCGCCGTGCTAAAGGAAAAAGCATTACCATTGGAGTCGCTAATGGTATTGGAATAAGCGGTTTCCAACACATTATTATAGGTCTGGTCGAGTAGATTGTTTAGCGTTTGCCGTTTCAACGTTTGGTGAAAACCATTATCCGTCGCCCCATTCAATAAAATACTTCCGTTACCATTCGGACTAATGGCGTATTCTTTAATGATATTTCCACGCTGAAAAATATTGACCCCATTCAGCGAAATATTCATAGAAATATCCTGATTGGCATTATTCGTATATAAAATATCTGCCAAGCGACCGCCCCAACCGAGCGCATTAATATCTTGCGGAACGCTGGTCTGCCAATGCGTCCGCTGGTCAACGTGCGAGAACAAACCAACGGGCAAATTTGCCGTATCATTAGAAATACCCGCAATAGTAGTCGGCTCGACCAAAGCCCCGACGTTGGACACAAAAGCAGCATTTCCCGCTTCAAATAAACTCTGTATATTGGTCAAATTTGGGTGCAACCCAAACTGCTGTCCACTCACATTCGTTGGATTGATGGGCAATAATTCGTTTTGCGCCAAAGCCAAATTACCCCGCACATTCGCGTATTCGGCATACTCCGAAGTCCCGCGCGGCACGAGCATATTGAAGCTATCATTTCCGCCCGACAACATAATACAAACCAAGGCTTTGTAGTCATTTTGCGGTCGAATGAAAGGGCGATTTGCCGCCGCAGCAGCATTCATCAAGCCCAAATTGGTGATTCCAGAAAATAAAGAAGTTACGCCAAGCGAGGCACAGCCCATTGTCATTCTTCCCAAAAATTCGCGGCGCGTATGTTTATGTTTTGACATGTCTAAATTGTGTTAATGTGTTTGTGTGGAAAAGTGTTAATGCATGGGGCGCGAACATTTGCACCCTAACGCATATACGCTTCAACGCACCTACTTTAAAATTGTAAAATCAGCCGAAGCGACGATGAAATACAGAGCAGTTTTGACGGCTGCTTCGGAGTCAAATCCACCCTCGTTGATGTACTGCGTAATGGCATCTTCGATGATGGCTTTTGAACCATCAGAGAGTTCGCCGTGACACATAATTAGGTTCAATCTATCCAAAAGTGCACTAACACCTTCGGCATCCAAGAGCGCGATTTCATCCGAAAAATCGAGAAAAGGGGCATCCTGATTGTTGTTGGCCAAACGGGGATTATTGGTATTGACGCGGGTGAAATTCCTGAAAGGTTTATCTGTGAGCGCGTCTTCCATGAGATTCAAATAATGCACTGCCGTGACGGAGTGTAAAATTTGAAATTCGGGAGAAACCATGTCATTGGGGGCGACGTAATTGTCCTCGGCATAAAAAGGCGAGAAGAAATTAAAAACTGAGGGCGCCCCCATGAAAGTTTGCTCCATGATATTGAAAAAAGTGTTGGCATCGCTCATCCAGATTCGTCCTGAAGGCGTGTCCACATCGAAGGCGCGGCAAAGGTTGGCTAATCGTTCCAAAGGTTGGCGCAACTTTCCTGTCTTTGGATGGTCATTCCAAGTACAATCGCGGGACTCGGGGTCAGTCAAAATGGCTTTGAAAACCGCTTTCATATCGCCGCGCTCGCCGTGTCCGTTATTGTTAAAAGCCGTCGCCACGCGATTGATGTAGGCAGGCGAAGGATTCGATTTGACCATCTGCTGAATCAGACGCAGGGCAATAAACGGTCCGACATTCGGGTGATTAAACAAGACATCTATCGCATCATTGACATCCTGCATGCCCGATTGTCCTGCGGGAATAACCGAGCCGTCAATCATGATTTTTTCGCCCGATTCGTGCTGCTGTTCGTAGATAATCATCGGCACGGTCAGGTCGTAGCGATTGATGTTAAAACCAAATGCTAGCGGCTGTCCTGCCAGATTTGGAAAGTCAATCACGTTCCATGCACCACCCGAAAAACCAGTAAAAACCTTCGCTAATTCCTGAATATCTTCGATGTCGTAAGTCGGGATTTTTTCGCCCTCGGCATCCAGTTTGCAAGTGCCATCGTTGTTCAATTCCCACAAGCCTATGCTAAACAATTGCATGATTTCGCGGGCATAATTTTCGTCGGGCAAAGTCCCCAAATCAGGGTTGCCTTTTCGATTTTGAAAATGGCTTAAATAATAGCCCATCAAGGGATGCATCGTCACCTCCATCATCAGATCTCTGAAATTGCCAAAAGCCCCCTCATAAAAAACATCATGGAAATCTGCGCCACCAAATCCGCGGTTGTTCAGGCGAGTGCTGGTCGTCGCCACCACAAATATTTGTCCCAAGCCAAAAGCCGCTTTGTTCCGCAAAACAACGGGGTCTTTAAACACTTTGTCCCAAAAAACAAAGTCCGTATAGCTTCGCGAACGGTCAATTGTCTCGCCCGGATGTACCGTATGAATTAAATCTGTAATTTCTGAGTAAGTACTCTGATAAGTATCTAAATAAGATGTGTAGGGCATGGACATTTGTTCCTCTATCCAAGGCTCAATGCCTACTTGAGTTATATATTCCATCTCCTCGTAGCTGCCACCAAAACCCGCCTGCGCCAAGAAGCGCGAAGCCCCCGCCAAGTCAGGAAAATAGCCCGTTCCATCCAGCGTCGTAGCGGAGGAATCTGGACCCTGTGTTGGACTGGAAGTAACGGTTACGCCGACATTGTTCCCCGTTCCAAAATGGTCGTCATAGACCTGCGCCTGCATCATACAATAAGAAAGGCTCATCAACAATAAGGTTGATAAAAAGAATTTAGTTGGTGTTCTTTTCATATTTTGAATTATTTTCTTCGTGTGAGAATGTGGTATTCTCGGTTACGATTTTTATTTGGTTTGGCTGATAAATTAGAGAAATGCTTTGTGCTTTTTTGTAATAATGGAGCGGTAGGGTTTGGTTAGACTATTTGAATTGGGGTGGGTTTAAATTTGGAGTAGGAATTTTTTTGAGGGGTGAAGATAAGGTAAAAATTTTGGTTTCTATATGGAGCTAGTCAAGATAAAGGACATGTAGTTAGATTAAAAATTATTTACTTTAC
>CAYUNA010000408.1:0-4912 GCA_964445895.1 uncultured Saprospiraceae bacterium
CAAAAAAATTAAAACTTTCAAATATGAAATGGCTACTTTTTACCCTTATTGCTTTATTAAATATCGGCGTACTTACTGCGCAGCAACTCCCGATTTATTCCCAAAATCAGGATGGTAACTATTTTACCAACGCCGCTATGTTGAGTGAGGATTTTAGAAAAAATGACTTACCAACAGCATTGAATGTTAGCTACCGACATCAATGGGTGAAATTAGAAGATGCACCTCGCACAATCATGGCTAATTTCAACCATTTTAATGAGGATTATAATGTATTTTTTGGTGGTTCATTGATACAAGACCAAACGGGGCCGACGAGCTTCACGGGAGCATCGGTGAGTGCCGGATATGCAATTTCACTAACCCGAGATTGGCAATTGTCGATGGCATTAAGTGCAGGTGTAGCCCAATATCGCATTAAGGCAGCAGAGTTGAATTTTTTGGAAGAAGGAGACATTGCGCAAGCCAACCAATCGACAATTGCTCCTGATTTGGGTATGTCAGCAACACTTTACTATGATAAAAAATATTTTATAGGTGTATCTGTACCGCAAATATTGGGTTTTAATTTAGATTATACAGAAGATAATAATGATTTTGAATTAAAGCGTATTCGTCATTATTATGGTAACGGAGGTGCTTTATTTGAGTTGGATGATAGTTGGTTAGAGGCATCAGCATTTGCGCGATTCATCCCAAATATTCCAATCAATTATGGAGCACATGTTCGTTATGAGTATGAGAGCATTTTTTGGATAGGAGTAGGTGGCAGTTCTGCTCAATCTGGCACAATGGAAGGAGGATTGATTTTTGATTTAGGCAGTGGATATACGAAGATGCGAATGGGGTATGCGTTTACAAATTTCTTTGCAAGTTATAGTCCAAATTTTGGAACCGTTCACGATATTAAGGTGTCTTTTGCCTGGTAAAAAGACTTTTATTTAATTATTTTTTAAATAAGTTAAAATCGTAATAAGTCAATAAAAACGGGTGATGTAGTGTTGATTGGACTTGCTCAATACTACATCATTTACCTACAAATAAAAAAAATACACATAAGTTTTAAAAACTGCGCCACTTTTTGCTACATTTGCATTGTACTGAAACAAATTATAATCCAACACATTTCAGAACTTCATTTGGAGGTTCTTCATTTCTGATGTACTTACCTTTTATTTTATCATTTCGATAATATTGGATTATTCTTTGCTTTCCTGTACAAACTTTAACCAGTTTACACAGCAATTGACCTATTTGTCATTTTTAAAAAATAGCAAATAATCAAGTGCTTTTACAAGTTTGGATTCACTAACGTTTTAAGTTGATAAGATTTGGAATACACCCATTTTTTTATGGACTTAGATTAATTTTAATATTTAACAAATTTATAATCTTATGCAAAGAACGATTCTTACACGAATTTTTTCGAGGGCACAATTCCTGATATGGGGACTGCTGGCTTTCGGAATGCTTTCCTTTAATGGGAATGCTAATGGGCAGTGTGCTACGGTTAGTGCCACCTTTGGGCTAGAAAATGCTAGCTTTGAAGACGGTACGAACAGTTGGGACGTATTTTTTAATGGTGCTTTTGTTGACAATACCAATGCAAACACTGGTATTAGTGCGGCAAGACTAATTGATGTAGACCCTAACGCTGCTTTCGCAGTGCCTGGTTTCTTCCAAACACTTCCTGCAGTAGCAGGGGAGACATGGACGGCAAGTTTTGAGATCTTAATGCCATCAAGTAATCCTTTGACAAATTCAAGCTTTGGTCTTACACAGATTGTATTTAGAGATGCAGGTGGTGGAGACCTTCTTGTAATGGATAGCCCACAGGTTAATGCAGGAAGTCCAACCGATGTTTATCAAACGGTTTCTGTAACAGCAACTGCACCAGCAGGTACTGCTACCGTTAGCATCTTTGGTCTTTTGATTGACTTTCCAGGTGGAACAGGTGAGTTATTCTACGATGACGCTTCTTTAACTGGTGGCGGAATGGACTTGTGTGGTATGACGATTACTTCGGTATTGGATAATGCTTGTAATCTTCCTTTCGTCAACATTCCTCAGTTGACAGTTGATGCGCCAGCAGGTTGTACTGTTTCTAACATCACAAACGATTTTAACAATACAGATGATGCTTCGGGTGTTTATCCTGCAGGTACAACTGTTGTGACTTTTACGGCAACTGACAACGTAGGCGTATCTACTTGTGCAATTACTGTGGATGTTCAGGATATGACTCCACCGACAGTTGACTGTGGTGGTGTATTCAACCCAACATTTGAAAATATTGGTGGCTGGCCAGGTGCTGGTGGCAATAATCCTTCTGATGGAGGTTTTGGTAGTGACTTGCCTGATGGTAGTGGAGCACCAATGGCTGTACTATTTAATGGTGGTCAAGGCTTTGGTGTACTTTTCCAGGGTGGTATTCCATCTTTTCCAGGAGAAGAAATTACAGCTGGATTCTCTGGGTTTTTGCCAGGTGATTTTGCTGGTTCTGGCTCTTACGGTGCAATCAAATTTGAATTTTACGACGCAGGTGGTGTTCAGGTAGGAAATACTGGTGACATTATCTTGTTTACTGACCAAGACCCAACTGGTATTTGGGAATCAAGAACAGCTACTGTTACTGCTCCTCCGGGTACTGCAACGGTAACGCTTGTTCCTGTATTTGTAGGACAATCAAGTGCGCTTTTACTTGATGATGTTGTTTACTTAAACTCAACTAATTTTTACCAGGTTAACAATAATAATGAAGATTGTGTAGCAATGGTTGATTTGTTCGAAGCGCAAGCTACTGATGCTTGTGGTGCAGTAACAATCACTAATGATTTCAACGGTGAAGCTAGCGCAGACGGTTTGTATCCATTAGGAACAACAGTTGTTACGACTACTTACACAGACGAAGCTGGAAACACTGCTTCTTGTGTTCAAACTGTAGTCAATAGCCCAGGTGGTCTTTGTGCAATGGCAGACATCACTGACCCGTGCGTATGCTTAGACAATGCAACTAACGATACAGACGGTCAATTCGGCGAATTGGTTGAAGTGAATGGTTCTACAGGTGGCATTTGGACAGTAACTGCAAGTAATGGCTTGTATGTTGTAGATGCAAACGATGCAAGTGTACAAGCTACACCAGGCGTTGTTTATCCATTGGTTCCAGTAACAGGTGTTCAGTTGGTAGAAAATCCAGCAGGTTCTGGTGTTTACCAATTGGCAGGTGTACACGTTGATGCTGTTGGTTATTCTGTAACAGTTACTAATTTGTTTACTGGTCAAGATTTGACAATCGGTCAAACTTGTAACTATCCAGCAGCTAATGTTACTGGTTTAGATGCTACTAACGGTGCTTGTTTGGCAGATGGTACATTTGATTTTGCTGTTGCTCCAAATGCAGCAGGTCAATTAGATGTAACTGTTGACGGTGCTTCTGCATTTTCTGGTGCAGTTGCTGCTAACTCAAATAACCCAATCTCTGTAGATGTTGCTGCTTTGGGAACTGGTACTTACACCGTTCAAGTATCTTTTGATGCTGATGACGCTGCTGCTCCAAATCCTGGTTGTGCAATTAATTATGATTATACTTTAACAGTTGGTGAGCCTCAGGGTACATTGACTTGTAATGATAATGTTCAAGTTTCTTTGGACGAAAATTGTGAAGTAGCATTGACTGCTGATATGATTTTGGAAGGTTCTGGAGACACAGGTGCTTTTAATATTTCAATTGCTGGTGTAGCTGGTAGTGTATTAAATGGTTCTCACATCGGTAACACATACACGGTAACAGTTGCTGATGCTTGTGGTAACAATAGCTGTTGGGCAACTGTTTCTGTTGAAGATAAATTAGCTCCAACTATCGCTTGTCTTGATGTTGTAACTGTTTGTACAGAAGACATCAATAATGTAGCTCAACCAGTTGCTTTTGACAACTGCGACCCTAACCCAACTGTTACGTTGATTGAAAACGTATTGGGTGATGACGACGCTTGTGATGATAACCAGGTTGTTTTTGTTCAAACTTATGTTGCTGTTGATGCACAAGGAAATACTTCTACTCCTTGTCAGCGTTCAGTAGCGGTAGTTCGTCCAACTGCAGACTTAGTGAACTTCCCAGATGATTTAGTATGGTCTTGTGAGCAGTATGCTGCACGTCCATATATTATTGATGCTACTCGTATCAATCCAAATATTTCAAATGGTTTCGGTTCAACTTACCCATTGTTTGATAATTCAGGTGCTTGGAATTTGACTACTATTCCTGTAAACTCTTTCTTGTTGACTCAAAATGTTGCTGGTACTGACCCATTACGGGCTACAGGTTCTGGTATTCCTACTGAAATCGACGGTATCTACTGTCAATATGGTTATACTTGGGCTGACCAAGTATTAGAAACTTGTGGCTTTGAAGCATCTACAGATGCTCCAGTATTCAAAATCGTTCGTACTTGGACTGTTTTAGACTGGTGTACTGGTCAAATCGTAACTGGTAATGCAATGGGTGAAGATAACGTTCAGACTATTAAAGTAATTGACGTTACTGCTCCTGTTATCTCTGGTACTGACTTGACAGTAAGTGCGAACATTCCTGGTATCCACCCACAACCATGTAAAGGTCAGGGACCTGTTGATATGGCAACAGCTACTGACAACTGTACAGGTTCTGAAAATGTACAAGGATTTATTTATTCTGATATTACTTTGAATGCAGCTGTTGCTCAAATTGATACCAATACTGGTTTGATTGAGCCTGCATTGCCAGTTGGTTGTTACTTCTTAGTATGGACTGCTGAAGATGCTTGTGGAAATGTTGGACAATCTACTACTTACGACATTTGTATTGAAGACAATGTTGCTCCAGTAGCTGTTTGTGATGAAATTACTCAAGTTGCTTTATCTTCTGATGGAT
>CAYUNA010000409.1:0-4898 GCA_964445895.1 uncultured Saprospiraceae bacterium
GAAACTACCTACGAAATTAACGAAACGGACTCTCTGCAAATCGAAACCTTCAAATGTTATCTTTCTAATGTCAAGCTATTTGATGGTGAAAAACAGGTTTATGCTGAACTTGACAGCTATCATTTATTAAATTTGTCTGTAGCGGAAACGATGAATTTCAACTTGAATATACCCGAGAACATCGCGTTTTCGCATCTACAATTTGACTTAGGCATTGATAGTCTTACCAATATGGAAGGCGCAATGGGGGGAGACCTTGACCCCACAAAAGGCATGTATTGGACGTGGCAAAGTGGTTATATCAATTTTAAATTGGAAGGTACAAGTAATCTTTGTGACAATCGAAATAATGCGTTTGTTTTCCATTTGGGTGGATATGCATTCCCCAATAATAGCATTCAAACAATACGCTTGAAGAGGAGAGATGAGGACAAAAATCAGCCTGTTGTTATAAAAATGAATCTTGCAGCATTTTTAGAAAATATAGATTTGACTACGCAGAGTCGAGTCATGTCGTTAGGCGAGCAAGCCATTCAATTATCGGAAAAAGCAAGCCAAATATTCAGCATTGTTGATGAAAAATAAACTCTTGATAATAGCTTTTTTTTCAATCCTGTTTTTATCCTTTTGGTGGACAAAACAGTCGCTTTTTTATATTCCTAAAAATTTCCCAACGCCTGTCTATAATTTTTCAAAAAATCCAATAACAGCTGAAAAAGTGCTGCTCGGTCGTGCTTTGTTTCACGACCCTATATTGTCGCGTGACAATACCATTTCCTGCACCACTTGTCACTCACAATACACTGCATTCACGCATACCGACCACGATTTGAGTCATGGTATTGAAGATAGAATCGGGACGCGAAACTCTCTTGCATTAATGAATTTGGCTTGGCAATCGACCTTTATGTGGGACGGTGCGGTTAATCATTTGGATAAGCAAGCCTTGGCGCCGATTAGCAGTCTCGACGAGATGGATAGTAGTATCAAAGAAGTAGTTGGGAAATTACAAAAATCGACGATTTATCCGCCGTTATTTCAAGCAGCTTTTGGCGATAGCGTGGTGACTGGCGAGCATACGTTAAAAGCAATTTCGGCATTTATGCTTACTTTTGTCAGTGCCAATTCCAAATATGATCAGGTGAAAAGGGGAGAAGCGACGTTTACAAATCAAGAAGAAAATGGCTACCAGTTGTTTCAAAAAAGTTGCGCTTCGTGCCATGCCGAACCGTTGTTTACTACCAATAAGTTTGCTAATAACGGACTGCCTGTTGATACGACATTAAATGATTTTGGTAGAATGATGCTAACTCAAAACAGTGCGGATTCTTTAAAATTTAAAATACCGACTTTACGAAATATCGAATTTTCCTATCCATATATGCATGATGGACGTTTTAAAAAATTGCCCGAAGTTTTGAAACACTATAATAAAGGTGTGCAATTTAGCGCGACACTTGCGCCTGAATTGCAAGATTTCCAACCTTTAACTTCCAACGAACAGGTTGATTTATTAGCCTTTTTATTAACCTTAACGGATAAGACCTTTTTGTTTAATCAAGATTATTCGTTTCCTCGGGAAGTTTTATTAAAAAAATAGACATGCTCTAAGGGCGTTTGAAAAACTAATAAAAATTAAGTGCAAGGTTTTATCAAAAATGATGTCTAAGTTAATTACTACGAGGCACTTAAGTATGCTCTAAATGCTGAGATTGTTATTGAATCTTTATGCTACTGCCTTACTTTCAGAGTTGAACAAGTCTATTTATCAAACAAAAATAGTAATATGAAAAATACCTACTTAATTTTAATGTTTGTTGCATTCTGCATCAATGTAAATGCACAGACGCACCCAGCCATTATTTCGTGGCTGCAAAACACGACTGAAACGGGGAGTTACTACGTTGCAGGCAATTCCAATACCATCGAAAACAACATTTTAGTCAATTGCCAAAAAGTGGAATATTCAGACGATTTTGTATACGTTACTACAACCGGTGTGCCTGCATATCCGACTGGCCCATTTCAAGATGGCAATCCCTCACAGGCAGCTAATCAAAACGCTATTTTTAAAATGCCTTTGAATCCTGTACAAAACACAGGAACAGCAACAGCAACGACTCCGGGCAATATTGGCATTTTTATCAATGGCGTTGCACTATTTGATTGGCGTGATGGCGTAGCCTGGAACCCAAATACCAATGCGCTTTGTGGTGGGCCAGGAAATCCACCATGTCCAGGAGGAATGGGAACTACTCAGGATTGGAATAGAGACGCAATACCAGCGGAACGTGCCGGCTTTGATTGTGCTAAAGGACACCCTGCAATGGGTAATTATCACCATCACCAAAATCCATCAGCGTTCAAATTAGATTTAGAAGTTGTTTCTGAAGTTTGTAATTTATACGATGCTGAAGGATTGTATGCGATAGATGATACGCAGCACTCGCCACTGATTGGATTTGCCTATGATGGTTTCCCAATTTATGGAGCGTATGGTTTCAAAAATGTAGATGGAACAGGTGGCATTGAACGCATTAAATCCAGCTACCAATTGCGTGATATCACCACACGGACAACTCATGCTGATGGGACAGTGGTTGACCAAGGGCCAGATGTAGGTGGAGATTATTTTCTTGGTTATTTTCGTGAAGATTACGAATATGTGCAGCAAGCAGGCGAGGACTATTTGGATATTCACAACGGTCGTTTTTGCGTAACACCGGAGTATCCAGACGGAACGTATGCCTACTTTGCAACGGTTGACGAAAACTGGAATTCGGCTTACCCATATGTGGTTGGACCTACGTTCTATGGCGTTTCTACCAATAGAAAAGTCAATTCTGTCAATGAACCAACTACCGTTTTTGATGGAACGACGGATGTATCAGAGGCGGAATTTAAGAGCTTGAACATTTCTGTTTTTCCAAATCCTGCCGCGGATTTAATTGCGGTACAAATTCAGGATTTAGTCAAAGAAGATTTTATTGTAGAATTGGTAGACGTGACGGGCAAAATTGTGTCGTCTTCAACGATTAAAAAAGGCAGTACGATAGCTTATTTTGATACACGAACTATTTATGAGGGTGTTTATTTTGTAAAAATTTCTAATGGAAATAATCAAATGACTCATAAGGTGATTGTAGGAAAGTAAGTTTCTTTACGTTTTTAAGAAGGAATTTTAAAGGGCAGAAATGAGTTTGTAAAACTCGTTTCTGCTCCTAAACATCCACACTCGCTTTGTTGCAGGCAAAGCGCATTGCTTTTTTGAAGCTCGAAAATCTTGCGATTTTTTCGCTTCTCCTAATTCAAAGAAATTTACTTTACACTATATTTAAATACGTTTTTAAAAAATATTTATAAAAAAATCGCTTAGGAACTTTTTTATTTTAAAAATAGTTGTAAATTTGCGTCGCCTTTGTAAAAAGGCTCGGTATTGACCCATGGTGTAATTGGTAACACGACAGTTTTTGGTTCTGTTATTCAAGGTTCAAGTCCTTGTGGGTCAACAATCAGAAAACATAAATCCTTGTAGGTGAATAACTTACAAGGATTTCGTTTTTTTATTAGGTGCCTTTTAAAATTTAAAAAATGGATGCCACTAAAGCAGTGCCCATTATGAAACGGAAGGAATAAGCGTTTTTGATATTTTTTTTACCTAAAAAGGTCTATTTACCAATTGAAATCAAGCTCTTAAATTAGGTTATCTCTTCTTGAATTTCTAAATTGCCGTCCATTTTTAAAATCCAACTATAATGTATGAAATCCCTAGTCTTTACAGAATACAAAGCTCCACTATCCTACCAAGATTCCATTGAACCCATTGCGAAAGAAGGGCAAAAATTGATTAAAATGCAAGCCGCAGCGTTTAACCGTCGCGACTTTTGGATAACATTGGGTTTGTATCCTGGTATCGTTCCAAATTGTATTTTGGGGTCAGATGGAGTAGGAGAAGTTGATGAGAAACAATACATCATCAATCCAAATGTGGCATGGGGTAACGGGGATTTGCCAGGTAAAAATTATACGATTTTGGGGATGCCGGTCAATGGAACTTTTGCGGAATATATTGCCGTTGATGCTGACCGTTTGGTCGAAAAACCAGCACATCTGACAACAGAACAAGCGGCTGCCTTGCCACTGGGGGGCTTGACGGCCTACCATGCTGTTTTTGGAAAATGTCAATTGAAAAAAGGCGAAAGAATTTTCATTACAGGTGTTGGTGGTGGCGTATCGCAAATGGCCGTACAGTTTGCCATTGCAGCAGGAGCGGAGGTTTGGGTGTCTTCAAGTTCGGAAGCGAAGATTTTGAAAGCAATGGAATGGGGCGCGAAAGGAGGTATCAATTATACTAAGGATGACTGGGCAAAACGTTTGTCAAAAGATACTGGTGGCTTCGATGTTATTATTGACAGTGCGGGCGGCGAAGGTTTCAAAGATTTAATTAGAATTGCAAAAACAGGTGGTCGCATCGGCATTTATGGTGGTACACGAGGTGCAATTCCAAAGTTAAATCCTGCTCATATTTTTCTAAAACATTTAACCATTTTTGGCTGTACAATGGGGACGGATACCGAGTTTTTAAAAATGGTTGATTTTGTCAATGAACATAAAATTGTTCCTTTGGTTGACTCTGTTTTTGCTTTAGCAGATGGGAATAAAGGATTGCAAAAGATGGCTAAGGGAGAGCAATTTGGGAAAGTAATATTAAGTATAAAGTCAAGCTAATTCAAATCCTAAATAGTTGACAGTTAGGATATGACTTAATCAATCTCGACCCTAACCCTAACCTAACCCTTCGAAAAATGGCTTTTACACAGTGTACTTAACTCTACGGTATGCACACAAATTACCTTGATTAAAAATCAGATAGAATATTGTACATTTTCTATCTTTTG
>CAYUNA010000410.1:0-4890 GCA_964445895.1 uncultured Saprospiraceae bacterium
TTTTTACACAGTGTAATGAATACACTGTAACAGAAGTTTCTTTAAATTATCAGGCGGGAGAAAATTGCAAATTTTCGACCTCCAATAAAAAATAGTGCGCGTTGTCTGCGGCAACGCGGGTGGGGTTATTGAGGGATAAAAAGCATTTTTGCAAACGCTTTTTATCCCTCAAACTCCCTTTGGAATGAACAAATATGAAACAAGTTGAGGTATTTTAGCGAATTTTCGCATACTTTTTTTCAAAAAAATATAAAAAGGGGGGACACTTACGCGCCCCCCCTAATTATGAGAATCCCCTTTCGGGAAATTTAAACACAAAAAAATTAAAGTTGATGAATGATTTTCTATTAAAAACTCCCTCACCAACACATTTTTAACTTAGTGTCTATTATCGTCTTTCGACCATAAATTTCTGTGTCAATTGTACTTCACCATCTGCTTCTGCCGTCACAGAATACAAACCACTAGTGTAAGTACTTACATCCAATCGAACAGCGCCAATAGTCGCCACTTTTTGAGTCGCTACCAACTGCCCTACACTATTGTACATGCGTAGAGTTGCTGTTTCTGATTCCATATTATTCAGTTTGACGAACAATTCATCTTGTGCTGGATTTGGATATACAAGCATATTTGCGCCCAATCTATTCGAAGTTGTCACACCTGAACCGTTGATTCCAACCTGAGAATTCTCTGTAACTTCCTCTGGCTTAACGATACTAACTGTGTAATCTTCCACCTCTCCGTTCAAGAAATCTCCACAAGACTCTGCATACGTCAAGCGGCTGATTGCAATACGCATTACTGTATTTTCTACTGTTTGCGTCACGTTTGGAATCGTCAATTCTTCGATTGCTTCTGCTATATCAACACCTTGCATCAACAACTCGCCTTCATCAAAGAAGTCACCGTCGTTATTCAAGTCCAACCAGATTCGACAGTACATTGGCAGTTCGTCAATATTTGGTCCGTCGAATACCGTGTACATATCCAACGTCTCACCTCCTTCAAACAAGAAGTGCTCATCCGTATGGTCGCCATAACCTTCGTCGTCACCCGTCTCAACCGTGTAACCGTTCAAGCTGAATGATTCAATGAAATATGGGTTTTCTTCGTCCGTTGCAATCCCCGTTGGCTCACAGTATGCTACTGCTTCTGCTACAAAGGCAACTTCAAATCCACAACTAGCCACGTTGCCACATTGGTCAACTGCCGTGTATGTGATTTCAGCGATTTCACCCGCATCTACTAAGTCTAATTCTTCGTCATCAGTATTGATTTCTTCATCATTAATTTCAGTCCCCATTTCCCATTCAATACATGCTTTTTCAAATACAAAGTTGGCAGTCGCATCTTCTAATATGACAACTTCCCATTCGCCTTCTTCATTCAAAATAACTGCGGAAGGCTTATCTGTTTCATTTTCTAATACCGTTCCAAAGCTCGCTACTTTGAATTCTTCATCATTAATCCATTGGAATTCACCAGTACCTTCCTCATCAATCAACCCAATGAAATAGTTACCTTCAGGTAATTCATTTTCAATCATTGGCACTTCTTTCTTGTCTTCCAAAATGGCGATAGTTGCACCGATATTTTCTGCGTAAGCAATCGCTTCTGCAAATGTAATTTCATTTGCGGTATACGTATAATACTGGTGACCTGCTAATGTTCCAATAAATTCGAAGTCATCACTTGCCAAAATGTCACATTGGTCACAACCAGTATTCATTAATGGTGGATTCCAACCAATAGAACCAATATTTGCTGCATTGGATAAAGAAATACCTAAGTCAGGCATGCAGGTTAAAGTCATAAGTGGATCGCCCGCTGCGATGACGGTGACTGTAAATTCACATTCAACGAATTGTCCGTTTTGGTCATATAAGCGGTAAGAAATTTCCGTTTCACCTATTGGGAATAAATCACCAGGAGCAAAACCATTTTCTTCTACCAAAATAATTGGACCAGGACAATTGTCCATTCCTGTTGGCAAAGTCCATGAAGCATTTCCACCATCTGCTGTCGTTGCTTCTACTTCTATGTTTTCTGGACAAGACGTCAACTTAGGCTTCGTCGTATCGTAGATTTTAACCCATTGCATGCATACTGCTGTGTTACCCACTGCATCCGTTGCAGTATAGTTGACCATATATTGACCTGGAGGGAAGAAGGTTGGTGCATCATCCGTAATCACTACGCCTGGGCAGTTATCCGTTGCTGTTGCGCCTTCTAATAGGTACGACGGGTAGCCACAGTTTTCCCAAGAGGTATAAGCGATGAAACTGTTTCCACAATCAATAACAGGATCTTCAGTGTCGTTAATCGTTACATTTTGCGTACACTGTGAATTATTTCCACCTGCGTCTGTTAACGTCCAGATTACCTCCGTTGTTCCTGTTGGGAATAAAGCTGGTGCATCATTTGTAATATTAGTAATCGAGCAATTTTCACTGATTACTAACGGTGGTAATAATAAAACATCAGCACCGCAAAGTCCCATATCATTGACCGTATTTACATCTGAGCGACATAAAATAGCTGCGGGAATTATGTCGTTAACCGTTACGGTAGCGCTACAACTAGCTGAATTACCATTAGCATCTGTTACCGTTAGAATTACGGTGTTTAAACCAAGATTATCACAGTCAAATTCCGTTTGATTAACCGTAAGACTTACTATTGTACAAGCATCACTACTACTGCCATTCACATCTACTGCCATAATAGATACTTCTCCGTTTGCATCCAAATCAACTGAAATATTTTGACAAACTGCTACTGGCGCAATATTGTCTTCTACTGTTACTGTTGAATTACACGTACCCAAATTACCAGTTGCGTCAGTTACAACTAATAGAACCACATTCGCTCCTACATTTGCACAATTAAAAGTATTCGGGATGGCCATAAAAGTAATTGGTCCACAATTATCACTACTACCACCATCAAGTTCTGCACCTGCGATTACTGCATTTCCACTAGCATCCAATTGGACTGTGATGTCTTGACATACTTCGATTGGTGCGATAGCGTCTGCCACATCTACTACAGCAGTACAGTTACCTGATAAACCGTTGACATCAGTTACCGTTACAGTAACCATGTTTGTGCCTAATTCAGCGCAGTTGAAAGCATCTTGCGAAATCTGACCGCCAGGGACTACACCGCAATTGTCAGACGCAGAAGCTAAAACATCTGAAAGAGCTACTGTGGCTACGCCATTGGCATCAAGTTGTGCAGCGAATCCTTGACATACTGGTGTTGGAGGAGTCTGATCAACAGTAGTAATGATAGCATCACAAGTAGAAGTACCGCAGTTGTCCATTGCTTGGAGAGTTACGGTGACTTGATTGCCTGGTCCTATATCTGCGCAAGTAAAGGCTGTTTGCCCGACGATAGAGAGGTTTAATGGACCGCAGGTAGCTGCATCATTGGTGCTGCCGCCGTCAATATCGGCTACAGTCAGGGTTGCCATGCCAGGATTGGTTGCGCTGAGGACTACAGTTGCATTAGAACAAACAGCATTTGGTGGATTTGCAAGGCTTCCACAAAGGTTGAAAGAGTGATCAACAGGAAATACAAAAAGATTTGAAGCGGGTTCTAATCCATTACCATCAGCATAATCCACCCAACTTTCGGATCCGATAGGTGCATTTATGTTAATGGCTTCAAGAAAGTAGTTATCTGCAGAAGGTGTTCCTATCTCCAACCAATAAGTACCATTTGCTGGAAGTAGTGCTGGCACTGCTAAAGGAACGGTAACAGCGTGCCATTCGCGTAGAAAAGCGTTTGAAACCATTCCATTGTCCACAATATTACCCGCTGGAACGACCTCGGTAGTCAAAACTGCACCTGGTGCGCCAAAAACATCCCCTCTAAACTGAATTTCGATATCTGGCATAATGAAAGGACTGGCATCTCGTGTAAATATAAGTGATACTTCTTCTATTATCCAACCGCTTCCTGCTGGAACAACAAAATCATCCATTACAGAACGTTCAGGAGCACCGAAAATAGAATAACCATTGACAATAGCTGGTGCGTCAGAGGGTTGGTCGTATAGTGAAGTACAGTTAGTAGGTGGCATTATCGCGTTACAACTGACCGTTGCCTCCCAGCCTGATTCTGTTACCGAACCATCTGAATCAAATGTAATAGTAATACAACCATCAGCAGCAGTAGAGGTAAAAGAATCTCCTGGCTCAAGGTCATTTGGACCATTCTCAGCATCACTATTACTACACGCGTCACCACCATCTCCACTGTCTTCACCACATCCTGCGAATAAGGTTCCATTCATATCACTAATAGCCAAACCGTCCCAGCAGCAACCTGTACTAGGAAAACTCCCTGCCCCAATAGGACTTGTCTCAATATCTACAGAGGAAAAAGCAAGAGTAATCGCTTGCCCTGGTACATCCGGGCAAAAAACTATCGTTCCTAGTTCATTAGACGTATAACCGCCTCCAGCTCCTCCTGAGTCAAAGTAATTAATTGGTGTTCCACAGGTGACAGTTTCATTAACAGTACCCGCAGTAGGATGGTTGACTTGCGCTTGAGCATTGATTGCCAAGCCAAAAGAGCATAAAATTAATGCTGAAAAATTGAGATACCTCAATAAACTTTGTTTAAAGCTTCTCATAATAAATTAAGTTTTGATTAAAAAATATAGTGAATAAAATAGTCAAAGCATTAATAAATCATGTCAAATCATTGACCTATTCAATGCTTTAAATGGCTTTTGTTGTTAAATAATGACTAAATACTTTTGTAGCTGACGTATCTAAAGTTTCAGGAAACATATTGCTAGGGCTTACACTTGAGTTAACAAGAAGTAACACCAAAAATTTTCACAAAGAAGTAGCCTATCAAGCCAACAGTAGACTT
>CAYUNA010000411.1:0-4889 GCA_964445895.1 uncultured Saprospiraceae bacterium
ATGCGCCTGAAGAATAATGCTTAAATTTCTACCAATAGTTTAGTCGCTCTGCGCCATTTAGTTTTTATGAGAAAGCCCTTTTTTAGGAATAATTACTACGAGGCACTTAATTGTTGTATAGATTAGTTATTTATAAATTCAATTCTATCTGTTTAGAAAAACAATTATTAAATTTTTATAATAAAAAACTAACTCATAATCAAACTATTATTAAATTTGCGGCACTATTCAAATTGTTTAAGGTTAAAAGAAAAATAAACTACAGTTTTTTAAAATCGAATCATTCACATTCCCTTGAACAACATTCACCATGAAAAAACGACAGTACATTGCGTTGACCTGTATTTTGGTATTCTTCGGCATTGCCGCCGGGATGGAATTTTTTTTGACTAAAGATTGGAATTTAGCCAATTATGAACGACGCATCGAGCAACATTTGCATGAGCAAGAAAAAGCAGTCAGTGCAATTTTAGCCGACGAATCCTATCTGGAGCGACAAATAAAATCGTACGACGGCATGGACCCTGACCTACGAAAGCTTGACTTGCTACAACTCAGAAATCTCTCTACTCAAGATTACAACATTTCCCTCTACCAAGGAGATTCATTGGTTTTTTGGACAAACAATCGAGCGTCTGTCAAAAAAAAGCAATTACAACTAATATCTGATGATCAGGAAGAAGTTGGGTTTCTACGATTAAAAAATGGGTATTACGAATACATTTATAAACCCTATCAAAATATTTGTGCAGACTGCTGGGGCGTAGGTCTGATTCCAGTAAAAAACGAATATTCATTAGAAAGTCATCATTTATTAAATAACTTTTTAACAGAAAACTTCACGATTCCTGATGAGGTGTCTATCTTAACCGTAAAGCCTTCAAAAAATGAGGACTTAGAAGAAGCTGTGTTTGAAATTAACTCAATCAATGGACAGGCTTTGGCGTGGATTAGTGCAGACAAAGATATCAAGGACAAAACGCAGCTAAAATTGCTATTGATGATGTACCTTCTGGGCTTCATTGCGATGGCAGTTTTAATCAATGATTTGGCGATTTTATTGGTCAATAAGCATGCACCCTGGATAGGGGCGGCGTTCTTGATTGGGGTTATATTCTCCCTACGTTATCTAACAACAGAATTTGATTTTTCGGGGCATTTTTCAGATTTGCACACCTTTTCAGATACGTTTAAGAAACCCGTATTGAATAGTTCGAGTAATCTTGGCGATTTGCTGATAAATATTGTTTTATTGCTTTGGATGATGGTCTTTTTTCACCATCAATTTCAAGTAAAAAAACTGAAGGATGTACCGTTACTCATGCGTTTTGGTCTGGCTGGATTAAATCAGTTTTCGATTGTTTTAGGCATTTTGATGATATCGGGTGTATTCAAAAGTCTGGTTATGGACTCGGACATCACCTTTGATTTCGACAATGTTTTTAACCTTAATTTTTACAGCTTTCTGTCGATTGTTGGTATTATTTTATTGTTGTTTGGATTGTTTTTATTTAGTCATCGTATGATGACTTCAACGCTCCAGATTGGGTTGACCCGTCCACAGCGCGTCGTCTCTTTATTGGGAGCACTAATCGCCTCTGCAGTGGTTATTCAATTCATGGATTTAGATTTTTCTGTATCCATATTGCTGCTAATTTCCTTCATTTATATTGTGGCGTTTGATTTGTTTATTGAAGAACCGTCACCAAACCTCTCTTGGTTGGTTTTCTGGTTGGTGGCATTTGCAGCGTTTTCAGCATCGCTATTATTTAAATACAATGTCGATAAAGATTATCAATTGAGAGTAGCCTACGCCGAAGAATTGTCTAATTTTAGAGATACGATGGCAGAGAGTGGCTTCAGAAACTTTCGGTTAGAATTTCAGAATGAATCATTCATTAAATCATTAACTGCGGATAGTTTAACGATTGAAAAGGATGTTTTAGAAAATGAAGTTGACCTCAGTTTTTCTAATGTAAAATACCTTTTTCATAATTATACTTATAAAATAAGTGCATTTGATAAAAAAAGTGGAGCTAGTATAATTGCTGAAGAAACGGAGTCGGTGGATAATGCCCATAATAATTTTAACAAAGGCAAACAATTGGTCGTGACGGGCTTGAAATTTCATTTAAATGAAAATTTTGAACCCATTTATTGCATGAAAGTAGAAATTGACGGTGTGCATCCAATCCTTGTTTATTTTGAATTTGAACGAAAAAAATCCAACCCTTCTAAAGTTTATACGGAGCTACTCATAGGGCATCAATACAAAGGCTTGGGAGAATTGGACAACTACGATTATGCCATCTATCAAGATGGAAAATTGATAGAAGAACAAGGCAATTATGGTTACGAAAAAGATATTTCAGATGATGAATTACCGGAAGTAGGAGCAGTTGAAAAGATAATTTCTACTAGCAAACGCTGGGAATTGCTCTATCATGCACCTGATAATAAAGTCGTCTCTATTGGACGTAGTATTGGTGGATATATTAAGCCCATTTCCTTGTTTTCGTACCTTTTTGGGTTATTGGTCGTGACGGTTATTGTGTTGGCAATTATCAATTCGTTTACCAATGCGCTGCCGAGTGTGCTGAATTTTTCGATTACAAAAAAGCCGTCCTTACGGAATCGGATTCAATTTGCAGTTATCACGTTGATTTTGACTTCCTTCTTTTTAATTGGAGTGATTTCGGTCTGGCATTTTCAAAATCAATCAACCAAATACCACTCCGGACGCTTGGATAGAAAAGCGGGGGCAGCGAAGAAAAGTGCACAGCGAGAACTGGATTTAATGTTCTTAGAAAATGCGGCTAAGGTCGATTTGAAAAATCTAATTGAGCCAACTTCAGAAATTCACCGTTTGGACGTTAATTTATTTGGAACAGACGGAAAACTAATTTCTTCTTCCGAAAAAAATATTTTTCAAAAAGGCATCGTTACCGAAAAAATGGGGGCATTTGCTTATTTTTCAAACAATGAAAATAGTAGTGATATTGTCGTACAAGATGAGTCAGTCGGTGATTTAAAATATAAATCTGCGTATGTTCCATTGAAAAATTTAAGCGGTAAAAATATTGCGTATTTAGGGCTTCCATATTATTCGCAGGAGCGAGATTTGAAGGGCGATGTTACCGAATTTATGGGAACGTTGATGAATGTTTATGTTTTTTTACTACTCATCGCAGGGGCGGTTGCTATCATGGTAGCAAACTCGATTACGCGACCGATTTCTGATATTGGAGACAGTATGAAAAGGGTTAAACTTGGAAACAATGAACCGTTAAAATGGGATAGCGAAGACGAATTGGGCGAACTTATTAATCAGTACAATAAAATGATTAAGAAGCTCGAAGAAAGTACTCAGTTGCTTGCCAAATCTGAGCGAGAAGGAGCTTGGCGAGAAATGGCAAAACAAGTTGCACACGAGATAAAAAACCCGTTAACGCCAATGAAACTCAGTATTCAATATATGTTGCATGCCTATCAAAGCAATCCTTCTGAAATCGAACCGCTTTTGAAGCGAGTATCTAAAACCCTGATTGAGCAGATAGATTCTTTGGCACAAATTGCAAACGAATTTTCCAATTTTGCGAAGATGCCCGTTGCAGAAAGCTCCAGGTTTGTTTTGAATGATTTGACAGCTTCTGTACATGCGTTATTTGTCAATGAGAGCGATGAAATGGATGTAAGTTTGCATGTTCCTGATACTCAATTTATGGTGTACGCCGATAAAAATCACCTTACACGAGTGCTCAATAATTTGATTAAAAACGCAATACAAGCAATACCTGATGAGCGTCGAGGTCAGATTGATGTGTCCTTATATCGTAAAGAAAATGATGAGGAAACAGCCGTAATTCGGGTGAAAGATAACGGAACAGGAATTTCGGATGAGATGAAAGAAAAGGTATTTGTGCCGAACTTTACAACCAAAAACTCTGGAACAGGGTTGGGTTTAGCGATTTCTAAAAATATTATGGAATCGTCGAAAGGAAAGATTTATTTTGAAACAGAAGTTGGCGTAGGTACTTCGTTTTTTATTGAACTGCCGATAGTAGATGAGGACGTAATAGCGTAAAATTAATGTCTATATTTGAAGGAGTTTTGGATGAATTGGGGTGTTTTTAAAATGCTAAAAACACCCCAATTCAAATCTAATAATATATAATTATAAAATGGGAGGCTATTTCGTCACGCAAAATCCTGAGTTGCTAACCCAGTTTCTTTTTTATGCAATTTGTCCTTTTTTAGCAGCCAAATTGGTTAAACTAATCGTTCCTCCTCCTAAAATGAATGCGCCTAAAGCGAAATATAAGATAATCATAATGTGGTAGTTTTAAAAATGGTTAATAACATTTCGGGAAAAATCCCTTCATTGTTTATTATTTTTTCTTGGAGACTATAATTTGTTGTAAAACGTAAAATCTAAAAGGATATAAACGTAGAAATCCCATGACAACATCACCGCGCAGTCCAAAACAAAAGCTATCAAACTAATGACAGTTATCGTTTAAGTTCACGGATATTAATGTTGCATGGGATATCTAATGTTCCAATAGTGTGCGATAGTTTTACAAATATTTAAATATTTCATTAGTTAAAATAATTTATGTACAATGTATGATAATCAGTTAATTGTAAAAATTATTTTTTCTATATGAGATATATTTTATTTTAAATATTGTTTAAAACTATAATAAGTAATAGGCAAGATGTGTGCCAAAAAATAATATATGTTCTTTTTTGAATAAAATAAGAATAGTGTAATGTAAGCACTCGGACATATTTATAGTGGGCGGTTCGAATATTAGACAAGGAGTTAAAGATTTTCGCCACGAAATATCCTAAGTGCGTAGCATCAGCAATTACTACGAGGCACTTAA
>CAYUNA010000412.1:0-4887 GCA_964445895.1 uncultured Saprospiraceae bacterium
TGAGAACAAAATATCCTCTCAAGAATGTTAAGTTATTTACTTCGCGTTCCTTAACAAAACCAGGACAGTCTTTTAAATGAAAATTTAAATAAAAATTAAAAATACATAGTTATTTAAATCTGTGTACAGCAATTTTTAATTCCACATTTTAAATTTTTCACTAAAAAGTGTTGCATCTCAAGAACGAACATAAAAACTAGCACTCCTGCCTTCTCTTCAAATTCCTAATTAGTTTACTTTGCATTATTCGCCAACCGAATTTTGCACAAGACTACACATTGTCTAATTAAACAAAAACTTTTTACGCATGAGACAGAAAAGCTTACAATTTTGTCCGGTGTATTCAGGAAATTGGAAGAAGGGAATCATCAAAATCACGTTATTAAATTTGATTTTGTTGGGACTCTTTGGACAACTCAACGCGCAAATCAGCGTCAACATTGAATATACCTCCCAGCAATGTTCCACTTTCGGAACGGCTGATGCTACCGCCCAAGTTTTCGGTGGAACGCCGCCATATTCCTATCAATGGAACAATGGTGCGACTACTCAAGCCATCTATGGACTGGGAGTAGGAACGTATTCTGTAACCGTCACCGATGCTTCGACTACGGTAGGTTCAGATACTAAAAACTTAGTTGCACCGCCAGAGTTGGTTTTGACTTTGGAGGGCGCAGACGGAAACTGTTATCAAGGCAATAATGACTTGACGGCAATAGTTTCCGGAGGTGTCCCACCTTACAATTATCAATGGAGTAACGGTAGTTCCTCGCAAGTCGTTTACAGCCCAACTACGGGCTATTATTTCGTGACAGTAACGGATGCCAACGGTTGTTTTAAAGTTGATGGCAAAGCCGTTTCGGAGCCAATGCAAGCAGTATTGGTTGGAAATGGGGTTACTTGTGTTGACGCATGTGACGGTAGTGTAACCGCAACTGTTACGGGAGGACAAGGACCGTTTACGTATTTTTGGGATAACGGAAATTATCCAAATTCTGCGATTCAAGTGGTCGCTGATGTAGGAATTTATAATATTACAATTACAGACGCCAACGGCTGTACCACAACTGGACAAACAGCAGTAACTTCTCCTCCGCCAGTTGAAGTAAGTATCACTTTGGATAATCCATGTGATGGTACAACTTCGGGGACGGTACAAGCAACAGGTGGAACACCTCCATATACCTATTTTTGGAGTAATGGGCACCTGGGGCAAACACATTCTTATCTAACCACAGGACAGCATACCGTAACTGTCACCGATGCCAACGATTGTAAGCAAGAAGCGATTGCTTACGTTGCGCCTTCGGATATGGCGATTGCGGTAGCGGCACAAGAAGCAGACTGTTTTGGTGGTAGTACAGGTGCAGCTACTTTGAATATGACAGGGGGCTCTGGTACAGCAGAATATTTATGGAGTAATGGTCAAACCGGACCACAGGCAACAGGGTTGACTCCTGGTACTTATTCTGTAACGGCAACGGATGTTGCGTCTGGTTGTGAACGTTACGAAACGTTTGAAATTGAGACGTCAACAGGTTTAGAATTAACCACTTTTCCTGAAATGATTGATTGTGATGGAAATGGCGGTGTAACCAATGTTTCTGTTTTGGGTGGAAATGCGCCATATACTTTTGAGTGGAGTGATGGTCAAAACACGCAAGCAGCCGTCGATATGCAGCCAGGCGAGTATACAGTAATGGTATCGGATGTCAATGGCTGTACTGGCGAGGCATTGGTACAAATGGAAGAAATGAATACCATTGAAGCGTCCATGATGTCGGTCGTTCCTTCGATGTGTGATAGCGAAGGTGGGTCAGCAATGGTCTCGGCAACGGGTGGTGCTGCACCATATACTTTTGAGTGGAATGGTCAGTTTATTGCGGAACCAACTAAAGAAAATTTAGCTCCGGGAATGAATACCGTTATTGTTCACGATGCCAATGGCTGTAAAGAGACTATCGAATTCGAAATTATAGATGAGTCCATGGAATTGATGGCGGAAGTAACGAGCGAAGGTTGTCCGGGGATGGAAAATGCAACGGTACAAGCTCACGTGATGGGCGGAGGCGAAGCACCTTACACTTATCAATGGAATAACGGTGAAACAACGCAAATTTCAGAAAATATGCCAGTCGGCGTTCACATCGTAACGGTGACGGACGCGAACGGTTGTGCGGAAACGGTGAATATAGAAGTTGCGCCGGTACCTGAAATGGCAATCGCAGTGGACATCATTCCTACTGCTTGTGGCGGTGCAGCAACCGGTGCAGCTACGGCAGAAGTCATGTCAGGCGGTGTTGGTCCTTATTCATTTGCATGGAGTAATGCAAGTACGAGCGCAGCAGTCGGTGGCTTGACAATGGGGCAACATACCTTGATGGTGACAGATGCCAACGGTTGTCAAAAAGAAGTGATAATTGATGTACAAGAAGAGCCATTGGAATTATCAGTTAGCATTGAAGCACCTGATTGTGCCGACGCAGCAGATGGAGTAGCGCAAGCCGCAATTATGTCTGGCGGTACTGCACCTTATGCTTATAACTGGAGTACAGGTTCGACGGGCGCGATTGCAAATAATCTGCCTGTTGGAATTCATACTTTAGAAGTAACGGATGCTAATGGTTGTAATGAACTATTTGAATTTGAAATTGCTCCAACCTCAACGTTGGCAGCTGAATTTAATTATGGAACAATTGATTGTAACGATGATGGCGTTCAGTTGGCATTTACAGATATGTCAACGAGTGTATCACAGGGAACGACGCCAGTTTCGTGGTTTTGGTCATTTAGCGATGGTCAAACATCCAACGAGCAAAATCCAGAAATTTGGGCAACAACGCCAAATTTGACCGTAGAATTGACAGTAACAGATGCTTTAGGCTGTTCAAATGTAATGGCGGCTGCTTTGGAAGTTAATCCAATTGACGTAAGTGTTGCATCTGAAGTATTGGGTTGTGAAGGCAATGAATTGCAAATCGAAGCTATTGTCAATAACGGTGCAGATGATTTGGTATTCACCTGGTCACCTGCCAATATGATTTTAGCTGGAAACGGCACACCAAATCCAACAATTGCAACCAACCAGTTAGGAGAATTTAGTTTATCCGTTTCTATTCAAAATAGCACAGGTTGTTCTGTTGAAAATGTGGTCATGTTGAGCGTTGAGGAAGTTGTTCCAATGAGTATCAATTCAATCGGTTATGCTCAATGTAACAGTTTGGAAGTTGATTTCTTAAATGCAAACACGGCGGATGTAGAATGTATTTGGTATTTCGATTATCCAAATAATATGGACGCTAGTTCGACTTTAGCAGAGCCAAGCTATACTTATACAGAGCCAGGCAATTATACTGTGGCATTAGTTCCATTGGAAGATTGTCACGAGCCTTTGTACATGGACATTGTAGTAGAAACTGCACCTGTTTTGGAAATTGATGCAGTAGCAGACAATTGTCAAAGTGAAGTATTGATTCAGTTCACAGATATGTCGGTTGTGAGCGGTGGTATTCAAAACTGGAGCTGGGATTTTGGACCATTAGGGACATCTAACTTACCAAATCCGCAACTGACCGTAACAGAGACACAAGACATTCAAGCAACCTTAACTGTGGAATTCAGCGGTGGCTGTACAGAGACGATTGCAACAACTGTTCCTGTGAATATTTTTGCACCACCAACTTTGGACGACAACTGGTTTAGCTGTACGGGGCAAAGTGTAGAGTTGAATCCAAATGGTACCAATGATACCTATAATTATCAATGGTCTGTACAAGGCAACGCTTCTTTGGACAATGTAAATGCCGTAAATCCAACTGCAACGTTGACACAAACGACGACCTTTACTGCAACAATTACGGACGCAAACGGTAGCTGTGAATCTATCCAGGAGGTGACGGTAGAAGTACCTGAAACCATCTTATTGATGCAACCACTTCCAGACGTGGAGTTGTGTGATGAAGTGGAAGTTACCTTGACGGCAAACACTGTTGGGGCATCCAATATACAATGGGCAACGGACGCCGATTTTACGAATATCGTATCAAACGAAGCGGTCTTAAATGTGATGGCAGGCGAACCAACAACCTACTATGTTATTGCTACTTCTGACGATGGCTGTACGGTTACGCAAAACGCGGTAGTTGGAAATTACTCTTCGGATATTGAATTTGCGGAGCAAGTTTCTGTCTGTGAGCATTTTCCGATGGAGTGGAATAATACGAGTATTGACCCTGCCAATATTACAGGCTGGTTGCCATACAATCCTTTAGAAGTACCGTCTTCTGCTTCCGAATCGTTTACCTTTACGATGGATGTGGGCGAAGATTGTCCTGCGAAAGGAACGTTTGATTTGCAAGTGATTCCATTTGATTTTGAATTTAATATTACGGCTGAATCAAGTAATTTGTTGGAAGGTGAGTTTACCAATTTGGTGACAACCAACAACCCAACTTTCATTTACAATTGGTCTCCAGCAACAGGTTTGAGCGCGACGGATATTTATAATCCAGTAGCGCAGCCGTTATCTTCTACGACTTACATCGTAGATGTGACAGACACGGAAACGAATTGTAGTGGTCGTGCCGAAATCGAAATTGAGGTAAAAGATGCCATTTGTGACGAGCCGTATATTTTTGTACCTAATGCGTTTACACCTAACGAAGATGGTAAAAATGATGTGCTTTATGTACGTGGTGTCAACTTGGATGAAATTTATTTTGCGGTGTACGACCGTTGGGGAGAAATGGTTTTTGAAACAGACGACCTCGAAAAAGGTTGGGATGGAAAAATCAACGGCAACACCGTTTCTGGTGATGTGTATGGCTATTACTTAAAAGCAGTTTGCTACGGTGGTCAGCAGTTTTTTAAGAAAGGAAATGTATCGGT
>CAYUNA010000413.1:0-4862 GCA_964445895.1 uncultured Saprospiraceae bacterium
GTTTATATCTCACTCAACCTAATTCATAAAGTCTATTCTTTCAAAAAATACTCTTACTAAATTTTTATTAAAACGTTATAAATGAAGCGGCTTAAACCTATTTTCATACTACTATGTGTATGCCTATTCTCGGGGGCAGCATGGGGGCAACATACGGTGACTGGAAAAGTCATTGACGAAACGAATTTAGAGATGATTGGGGTGACGATTTACGTCAAAGAAGACCCTTCCTCTGGTACAATTACTGATATTGATGGTACTTATTCTATCTTATTACAAGACAGTGAAGCTACTTTGGTGTTTTCCTACACTGGTTACGAATCCAAAGAAATTCCAGTAGCAGCACAGAAGGTCATTGATGTAAATATGGAGAATGATGTCGCAAATTTGGACGAAATTGTCGTGACAGGATATGGAGTGCAAAAAAAATCTGTGGTGACGGGAGCAATTGCGAAAGTGACCAGTAAAGAATTAGAGAATCTACCAGTTCGTCGTGTAGAGGAATCATTGCAATCCCGAACACCTGGGGTAAGGGTAACGACAGATTCCGGACAGCCTGGTTCTGGTGGTCAAGTACGGATTCGGGGTACAGGTACTATCTTTGACTCTGATCCTTTATACATCGTTGATGGGGTGCCGATTGAAGGTGGTTTGGACTATTTGAGTCAAAGTGATATTGAATCTATTGAAGTTTTGAAAGATGCAGGTTCTGCGGCAATTTATGGTGCACGGGCAGCGTATGGTGTTGTTTTGGTAACAACCAAAACAGGTAAAAAGAATTCATTAAGCGCGAATTATAACGGATATTATGGTGTGCAAAATGCAGCACGAAAGTTACGACTACTTAATGCTACAGAATATGCGACCTTAATTAATGAGTCATTAGGAGCGGCAGGACAGCCGATTTTATACCCAGACCCACAGGCTTTGGGTCAAGGAACAGATTGGCAAGATGCTGTTTTTACAGAAGATGCGCCAATTCAAGACCACCAATTTAGTGTAAGTGGTGGTGGCGAAAAATCAACAGTATTCTTATCGCTTGGATTGTTTGATCAACAAGGAATCGTTGGTGGTGACGATTCTCAATATCGACGGTACAACATAAGAATGAACTCTCGGCATGAATTGAATGACAGAATTACCGTAGGAAATACAATCGGGTACACTCGAATTAAAGCCTCTGGAGTTGCAACCAATAGTGAATTTGGTTCTCCGTTGGGTCGAGCGGTCAATATTGACCCAATTACTCCAATTTACGAAACTGACCCTGATGTTTTAGCGGCTCCACCATACAGCAACCAACCCGTGGTGTCAGATAACAATGGTATATTTGGAATCTCTGACCGTGTTACTTCAGAAATTGTAAATCCATTGGCTGCTTTAGAAGTACAGCAAGGATTTGGCTGGTCGGATAAAGTTGTTGGTTCGGTTTACGCTGAAGTTGAACTTTTAAAAGGACTTAGATATAGAACCAATTTTGGTGCAGATATCGCTAATTTTGGTGGAGAAGGTTTTACCCCAATCTATTATTTGAATGCCTCTACCATTACGACACAGACGAGCTATGGACGAAATAGTGGACGAGGATTACTTTGGAACTGGGACAATACATTGACGTATAAAAAGACGATTAAAGACCACAGTTTTACAGTTTTGGCAGGTATCACGGCTTTGAAAAATCAAGGTAATGGACAAGGAGGAGCCATTGCAAATTTGCCAGTTGACAATATCGAAGATGCTTCCTTGGCCTTTTTTGCAGATATTCAAGACCAGACGTTTAGTGGGTTTGAATATGAAAATCAGTTGGCTTCTTATTTTGGACGTTTTTACTATAATTTCCAAGAAAAATATCTGTTTTCGGCAATTGTCCGAAGAGATGGTTCTTCTAATTTTGTACCGACCAATCAATTTGCTATTTTCCCATCTTTCTCTGCGGGTTGGGTCGTTACTGAAGAAAACTTTATTGGAAATAATCCTTATGTAAATTATTTGAAAATTAGAGGTTCTTGGGGTATCAATGGTAATGATAATATTAATGGTGCGGCTATTTTTTCAACAGTAGCTGGTGGACGAACTTATACTTTTGGTACAGGCGATGTATTGGTGGATGGAGCAAGTCTGAACGGTATCGCGAATCCTAATTTGAAATGGGAAGAAAACCAGCAATTCAATATTGGTTTTGATGCCAAATTATTTAAAAAATTCTCTCTTAGCGCAGATTATTTTATTAAAAAAACAAGAGACATGATTTTGCCAGTAATTGCGCCTGATTTTACAGGAACGGGTGATTTTACAGCAAATGTTGGTACAATGGAGAACGAAGGAGTTGATTTGGAATTGGGCTATGGCAATAATTTTGGAAAATTGAAAGTTGACGTTTCTGCAAATGTTTCTTACATTCAGAATGAAGTTACGTTTTTGGCACCTGGGTTAGACTTTTTGGTTGGTCAAACATACAGCCCACAAGGCTTAGAGGTGACGCGAACAGTTGCAGGCAATCCGATTGGGTTTATTTTTGGGTTGAAAACGGATGGTCTATTTCAAACTCAAGAAGAAGTTGACAATTATGTGAATGCAGATGGTGAATTGTTGCAGCCAAATGCTGGACCAGGCGATATTAGATTTGTTGACTTTAATCAAGATGGCATCGTTGATAACGACGACCGGACGATGATTGGTGACCCGACGCCAAGTTGGACATATGGTTTGACGGTAGATTTAACTTATGGTGGTTTCAATTTGTTAGTTGTAGGACAAGGTGTTCAAGGCAACGAAGTTTACAACGCAACTCGTCGCCCGGATTTACCGACGTCTAATTATACCGCAGATGCTTTGGGACGATGGACAGGAGAAGGTACTTCTAACTTTTATCCAAGATTAATCAACGGTGATCCTAACAAAAATTTCTCGACAAGTTCTGACTTTTTTGTAGAAGATGCGTCGTTTTTCCGCATCAGAACATTGCAACTTGGATACACTTTACCCGCTGCTTTGGTTGATCAGGTAGGACTCAATAAAGTACGTGTTTATGTTTCTGGAAATAACCTTTTAACGTTTACCAATTATAAAGGATTTGATCCAGAAGTTGTCAATGGTGTAGATAGAGGTTTGTACCCTCAGCCACGTTTTTATTTGGTTGGTTTGAGTGTTGGATTTTAATTAAAAAAACCTAACATTCCTTAGAGCTTATTCTAAAATAATCTGCTTGCTAATAGTTTTAGAATAAACTCTATTTTATAAATGTTTTAAAAATAGAAAAATGAAAAATATACATAAATTTAAAATATTGTTGCTTTGTCTAATTATCGGAGCAACGTATTCCTGTAAAGAGGAATTCTTGGACAGACCAGTTGTAGCGGCAGACTTGGAAATTGATTTTTTCCAAACAGATGAAGATTTCTTTGAAGCATTAGTTGGTACGTATGATGTGATGCAATGGGGAGGAACAAAAGGTAATTGGACGATGTCTTTAGGTCTTCTCAACGCGGCATCTGACGACTGTTTTGCAGGTGGAAGTGATGCTTCTGACCAACCTTCTTGGGTGGCTTACGACAATTTCACTTTAGACCCATTTTTAGGCCCTCAAGAAGGACTTTGGGCAAAATTCTTTATTGGAATTTCACGGGCAAATGTCGTGCTTTCTCGGATTGACGATGCACCTGAAGTAACTCCATTATTCAAATCAAGAGTTGTTGCAGAAGCGAAATTCTTACGAGCTTACTTTTATTTCAACTTGATGAGATTCTTTCGAAATGTGCCTTTGTTTACAGACGAATTGACGGCAGACGAAGTAGAAAGTGTAAAACAAGCAGACCCAGCAGACGTGTATGCGCAGATTGAACAAGATTTGCAAGATGCCATCAACAGTCCTGATTTGCCTGAAACTGTGCCACCAGATGAGTTAGGACGTATCACTAAAGGTGCGGCAAGTGCGTTATTAGGAAAAGTAATTTTATTCCAAAACGATGATGCTCGTATGTTGGAAGCTGCTGGACATTTTCAAGATGTTATCGACTTAAACTTGTATGGTTTAGAGCCGAATTTTGGAGACATCTTTTTGAGAGAAAATGAGTTTGGTATTGAGTCTGTTTTTGAAATTCAATACTCTGATAATCGCCCAGGTGATTTTGGTGGTGGATTTGCAGCAAGCCCAACTCAAAATGCGACGGAAGGTAACTTCAATGTTCAGTTTTTTGGTATGCGGGATTATTCTGGAGATACTTATGCTGCGGGTTGGAGTTTTTGCCCGGTTACCAACGATTTGGTTGATTTTATGCAAGGTGACCCACGTTACGAACATACCGTTATTGATGGAGGTCTGTTGAAATTACAAGGAGCAACATACACAGAAGGATTCCAAAATACGGACTTCTTTATCAAAAAATATGCACCTCTTGCGGATGAGCAAGCGAGTGACGGTGTGATTGCATTGAGTTGGTTAAACAATATTCGCGAAATCCGCTATGCAGACGTCTTATTGATGGCAGCTGAAGCATTGGTGAGAGGTGGCGGAGATGCGGGTACTGCACGTGGATATGTCAACCAGGTTCGCCAGCGTGTGAGCTTGCAACCTTTCCCTGGTTCGGTTAATGGTGATCAGTTATTGGACTTGATTTATCGTGAGCGACGTATGGAGTTGGCTACCGAAGGACACCGATTCTTTGATTTGGTAAGAACTGGAAGAGCAGCCGAAACTTTACCGGGTTTTCAAGAAGGCAAGCATGAGATTTTACCAATTTTTCAAACCGAAATTGATTTATCAGGTGGCGGGTTAATCCAAAACCCTGGCTACTAATCCTAATCAAATTATTGGGGTTAACGTGACGCAATTTTTAAATGATGAAATCAAAATTTAAAAATTG
>CAYUNA010000414.1:0-4855 GCA_964445895.1 uncultured Saprospiraceae bacterium
CCCTTTAGGGGTCGGGGGTGGTTACAACAAAAATCTCAGCGACCATTTAGTCAGCATACAATCTTTAAACTACACACATACTTTTGAGAAAAAACTTTACACACACATTTTTTGAGAATACAATTTTACACAACGAATTAATCCAGAACATTAAAAAACTAAACACCATTTTGGTGAAAACTGCTATTAGCAAATTATAATCCATTACACAACAAAAAAGTCATGGTGATTTTCAAAATCACCATGACTGACTTTACACAACGAATCTTAAAACTTTTATACAAACACAAACCGGGTTTTGGCTCATTTAAACGAATCCGGAAATTATTAAGACACATTATATTTCAAGGATTTTCAGAAGCAAAAAATGCTTCAAGATATATTTTACAATTCACTTTAACACAAACACATGGGGTCGGCTTTTTTATAAAAAATTTTAAATGAAAAAAGCTGACGAACTGTTGCCAACTTACACACCGAGGTAATTGTCCTCAAATAATCGTCATTTTTTGACAGGACTATTTTCCGTTTTAGAAACTCTAAAAATAATTCAATAGAAGGACTATTAAATCATTTTGAAAATTCCTAAAACAAAAAATATTCACTGTCAAAAATATCGCTTATTCAAGGTCAATTACCAGCAACAAATTATTTAATTCAGAATGACGATTTTTAAAATTTACTCAAAGCGTCATTTCAACTTTTATTCCCATGAAAAAGAAAGAGTTTACATACTTTACTCAACATACGCACAAGGGTAAATCGAGTACCCAGTTTTGGAAATTAATATTAGCGTTACCCCTGTTTTTACTAGGTGCTATCAACGTTAGCCAGGCGCAGTGCGCGCTCGTTTGCAACGACGATGTCAACGTTTCCTTACCCGGCACTAACGAAAATTGCGAGGTGATGATAACGCCCGATATGGTGTTAGAAGACCCAACTAGTTGCAGTACGCCGTTGATTGTTATCATTCAGGATTCGCAAGGAAATACTATCCCAAATAGTCCTGTTGTTGATGAAACTTATATCGGTCAAACCTTAATTTATTCTGTTCAGGAAAATGTTCCAGGTGGAAATTCCTGCTGGGGAACAATGGACATTGAAGATAAGTTAGGTCCAAATATCGCTAACTGTGACGATTACGAAATTTACTGCTTATTTGGTACAACACCGACGTTGGAAGGCGGAAATGCACCGTCTCCAAATTTCTCGGATTGTTCTGGATTTGTACAATATAGTTTTGTTGACCAAGTACAAGATGGTACTTGTGACCCAACCAACAACACTTCGACGTCCTATACTGAAATCATTACCCGAACGTGGACAGCAGTGGATGCGTATGGTAATATTTCAAACTGTACTCAAGAAATTACAGTCTTGCGGGTGTCGTTGGCAGACTTTACGCCGATGTGTCCAACAACGGTGGATTTCGCTTGTACAGCGACTGGCTTTCCAGATACATCACCAGCTGCAACTGGCTATCCAACCATTGATTTAGGTACTGCGGGTATTGTGGATATTATTCCAGGTGCGAACAATTCCTGCTCAATTGCATCTTCTTTTCAAGATGAAACGTTAAGTACCTGCGGTGGCGGGCAGAAAATTCTACGGACATGGACAGTTTATGACTGGTGCTTGCCCACACAGCCTGGATTTAATCCAATTACTTGTATTCAGCAGATTCAAATTTCAGATGATTTGGCTCCGACGATTACTTGTCCTACCTCTATTTTAGCGACAAGTGTTTCGAGTAGTTGTGCGGCGACCGTTCAATTGCCAGCTGCTAATGTGATGGACGAGTGTTCACCATTTTCGGTAAGAATAAATACGCCTTATGGTCAAATCACAGGCAACGGTGGCATCCTTCCGAATGTCGCAGTTGGTACTTATACATTGACTTATATTGCAAAAGATGAGTGTGAAAATTCTTCGTCTTGTGAAGTCGAATTAAATGTTGTGGATAACACACCTCCAGTTGTTATTTGTGATGAATTCACGACGGTTTCTTTAGCAGACAGTACTGCAATTGTAGCCGCTGAAATTTTTGATGACGGGACTCAAGATAACTGCGCACTTGATTATTTTGAAATTAGAAGAATGCCGACGGATTGTGTACCTGATGGGACATTATTCGGACCGTTTGTAGAATTTGATTGCTGCGATATTGATGAAAATGTAATGGTCGCTTTGCGTGCTTTTGACATTTATGGAAATTCTAATATTTGTATGATTGAGGTTGAAGTTCAGGATAAATTAGACCCTGAAATACTTTGTCCAGCCGATAAAATAATTGAATGTGGTGATCCGATTCCAAGTATTCAAGAACCAATTATTATTGACAATTGCGGCGCAACTTATACTGTAGATGAGGATGATGGTTTGACCAATTGTGGTGTTGGAGTAGTTACTCGGACATACACTGCGACGGACCAAGGTGGTCGTACCGGAACTTGTATTCAAACGGTGACCGTAGAAAATAATGACCCGTTTACTTTAGCAGATATTCAATGGCCAGATGATTTTGAATCCTTTGAATGCGATGCTAATTTAGAACCAAATAACTTAGAAGCACCATTTGATTATCCTATAACAAATGAGTCAACTTGTGACTTGATTGCCGTAACATTTACCGACCAAATTTTGCCAACTAATATGCCGGCTTGTGGTAAAATTTTACGCCTTTGGGTAATTATTGATTGGTGTCAGTATAATCCGAATGTGTTCAACAGTCCGGGCTATTGGGAACATACGCAGATTTTGAGAATTACCGATGTGGAAGCACCTGAAATAACGTGTCCAAGCAGCATTACGATTAATAGTTATGACCCGGATTGTGCGTCAGATTATGTATCTGTACCGATGGTGACAGCGACGGATTGTAGCAATAGTTTCAACTTTTTCTACACAGTCGATTTATACAGTGACGGTACGGTAGATGCCAATGGTGTATCTGCGGATGTGAGCAACGATTATCCTTTTGGAACACACAAAGTAGAGTACTCCGTAGAAGATTTATGTGGAAATTCAACACCATGTGAGTTTGAGATTACGGTGCAAGATGCTAAATTACCAACGCCAGTTTGCTTGAATGGCTTGGCAGTTGAATTAATGCCTGACCCAGATGGCAACGGTGGAATGATTCAATTGAATCCAGAATTGTTTGATAGCGGAAGCTATGACAACTGTGAAGACAATGAAGATTTGACGCTGACTTTGGCTCCAAACTTCTTTACTTGTGATGACGTCGGCACAAAAATTGTAACGCTTACGGTAACGGATGCGTCAGGAAATAGTGACTTTTGCGAGACTTATGTTATCATCCAAGATAATATGAATATTTGTCCAGAAACACTAACCGCTACTGTCGGCGGAATGATTGCGAATGAAGATGGCGACGGCGTTGACGAAGTAATGGTAAACGTAAGTGGCAACGGCCCAGCGACTCAGCCAGTGATGTCAAATGGTGGAAATTATCAGTTCTCAGCGTTGGATATGTACCACGATTACACCTTCACGCCAGAGAATAATGAAAACCCATCGAATGGTGTAACGACCTTGGATTTGGTGCACATGACGAAGCATATTTTGAATATTCAACCATTAGACTCTCCTTATAAAATCATTGCAGGAGATGTCAACAATTCAGGGAGTATTTCAACTTTGGATGTGGTTTTGGTACGAAAATTAATTTTGCAAATTAACACTGATTTTCCAAACAATACATCTTGGCGATTTGTGGATGCAGCGCATGAATTTGAAAATCCAATGAACCCGTTTAGTCAACCATTTCCAGAGTATTTTAATATCAATAATTTAGATGCTGATGATATGGGTGTTGATTTTATTGGTATAAAAATTGGAGATGTAAATGGCTCGGCAAACCCAAATTATTTATTGGGTGCAGACGACCGTTCTTTTGACGGTGAATTAAATTTTGACATACAAGACAGAGGATTAAAAGCTGGCGAAACGTATCGTGTAGATTTTAAAACCAACGATTTCTTGAATATTTTCGGTTACCAATTCACATTGGATTTTGACGAAACTGCCCTCGAATTGATAGACATCATTCCTGGCGAACTCGACAATTTAACCACTGAAAATTTCGGACTGGCAATGCTTGATGAAGGCATTATCACCAGCAGTTGGGACAATTCAAAAAACACACTACACAATAATGGTACAACACTTTTTAGCTTTACTTTCTTAGCATCTACGAACACAACACTTAGCGATTTAATTAAAATTACTTCTGAATATACACCAGCAGAGGCGTATCAAGCTGACCTGAATGCAGGTACACAAACCCTCGCTGTTGATTTGAATTTCACGGAAGGACAAGGGATGAGTAGCCACGACAAGTTCATGGTATACCAAAACAAACCGAATCCTTTCAAAGACGAAACCGCTATCGCTTGGGAAATGCCCGAAGCTGGCTGGTCTCGCTTGACCATCACGGATTTTTCTGGCAAAGTTCTAAAAGTTATTGCTGATGATTATCCGATTGGTTACAACGAAGTTAAATTGACAAAAGCCGAACTCGGTAGCTCACAAATTATGTTTTTCAAACTGGAAACAGCGTGTGCAACAGAGACTCGGAAAATGGTGATGATAGATTAAAAATAGTGGTTAGTGTAGAGTGGTTAGCGGTTAGTAGTGGGACATTGCGTTTCATTGACTGTTAATCACTCACCACTACTAAAGATACAATGTGCGATTTCCCGAAACCGGTTTAAGTTTTCTCAAAATCTGGTTTTTGGGATGACCTCTCCCTGCTTCGGTGGGGGGGGGTTCTTTTTTTTTGGCAATTCTAACTGTTAGAATAAATTACTACAAAGTACTTAGTGCCGTGTAA